>CAXHHE010000113.1:0-9100 GCA_964016365.1 uncultured Bacteriovorax sp.
GAGATAACTGAGCGTCTCGTGGGCTCGGAGATGTGTATAAGAGACAGTAAAATGATTTTCTTTTATGAAGTCAGCACCAACGGTCCATGTACCAAAGAGCCAGTCTTTGTGCAGGAGTTGACGGTAGCTGACTGAGGTATCGTAGCTATTGTAATAATAGGTTGGGGTAAACTTGGCGTTGGCACCTACTGAGTAAGCGAGCCCTTTTCTGGAATTGATTGTTTGAGTGAGAACAAGAGCGTGGCGAAGAGCAAATTTTCCAGTTTCATGCGTCCATACGAGGGCATTGGTAAAATCAGTTTGATAAGTTTGATTCCATTTCCTGGTGAAAGAGACTTGAGAGACTTCTTCAAACCCTTCCTGACGATAGAGAATCAGTTTTTGTGAGAGTCCAATATTGACCCAGCTCAATTGATAAGTTTTTTGCAAGTCCGCTTTGACATAGGGATTAAGCGGCATACTGATTCTGATCCCGAAACTAAGTGAGCTTAAAAAATCCTGAGTTTTATCGAGTAAGAAGCTAGCCCCCGCTGTATAGCGGTTATCGTCTTGTTTGTCAGTCAAACGCCCATTTTTAGAGAGACTGCGATTATTTGAAACCGATGAATCGGTAAGAGCATTAGTGATTTCATCTTGTTGTTTCTCTACAACGATTTTTAATTTTTTAGATGTGTTAGGTAGACTGATTTTAAATTGAAAATCCACATCGTTTTCAATTTTCTGCCCTTCTTTTTTATATGAACTGAGATAAACCAAAATACTGCTTTTTTGCTCTTCTTGTTTAACCGGTTGATTGGTAAAAAACATATCTACACTGCGATTGATCTGATCCCATTTCGTAGCAATATAGGTGTTGGTCGCATCCACGTCTTTGTAGTGATCAGGTTTTTGTGCCCACGAAGGAGCAGAAAGAAAAATCAATGACAGAATAAGTCTTTTAATAATCCACCCCCAAAGTAATGATAGAGTGGGTTTTGATATATTTCACATTACTTAGTTGGTAAGCATAACGGATGAAGTACTTTTTATCGAAATAATAAAGCGCACCGACTTCCAACAGGAACATATTCTTTTTATCTTTACTGGATTCATCTCTTCCGAAAATAGGGTTTTTATGCAAAGCTGTTTTAGCATAACCAATACTTAGTGTGGCCAGAAGAGGCACCCATTTTTGGGTTGGAAGAAAAACTCCTCCCTTAAAACCAAGTCCCGCAGTTTTTAAATTGTCATTGCGTTTGTATGAGTCTTGAAAAAGAGAAGCTGTTACATAAGCATTATATTCATAACTCCAGGGCTTAAATTCCTTTTCAGTTAAAAAGCCAAACTCTAGGTTGAAAAATTTTTTGTTCACACCTGGAAGGGCCAGCATTAGAAGTGTGCCCTTGGGCATATCCATGTCATCGAGTTCATCGGCCATCGCGATATTTGTCATAAAGAGAGAAGAAAGTAAAAGAAGGTGAAGAAGAACTCTCATCGCGTTTGTTTCTTTTTGGTTTGAGGTGTAAAACGGTTGGGGTCTTTTGGTTTTTTGTTCCAAAGATAAATTTTCAAGTCTACTTTACCGTTAGTGAACTCTACGCCTTCGAGTTCCAGTAATCTTTTTTGCCTTAGGTATTCAGCACTCATTTCGGGGAAGGAAAGTTTTCCACCAGACTTGATCACTCTTTGCCAGGGAAGACTGTGACCGTGGCTGCTGGAATGAAGAATCCAGCCGACACCGCGCGAGCCTTGAGGTTTTCCTGCAAGCTTGGCAATTAAGGCATAAGTCGCGACCTTTCCCTCGGGGATGGCCTTGATCATTTTAATAACATTTTTAGTGAAGTCGGTGCGAGAATCCATTGCTCATTATCCTCATAAAAGGAGGACTTTATCAATGGAGTAATTGCTTGAAAGACTATAATTCGAGAGGAAAACTCACTCCAAGAGCAATTTCAGTGTTGCCTTGTTCAGGATTCAGGTCGGTTGAAGTGCCGTTGATCTTTGCTTTCGTAAATGTAGGCATACGGTAGTAGGCGTTAAGACTTACCTTTGGCGAAACCTTATAACCAAAACCAAATTCATATGTTTGCCCTCGTAGACTTGAATCCGAACCATAAGATGTGCTGGTGTAGTAACCAGCGGCCCATAGTCTGTAGTAATTCTGTGAGTTGTATCCAAGAAAAACACCAAAATCATTGCGAGTGAAAGTCGTCGAGGCCACGGTGTCACTGGCATAAGTGTAAGAGGTACGAGTGATGTCGACTCCGTAGTTTAGGCCGAATTCTTTTTCATAGTAACCAAATTTTGCACCATACATTGGTCCTGTGTATTTCTGACTTCCAGATTCATCGCTTGAGCCGCTGACGATAAAAGCTCCGTGTGGTTCAAAGAACATTTTGGCCGAGGCTTCGTTGGCAGAAAGAGCGATGAGGGTAAGGGCAAGAATTTTATAAGTGGCTTTCGTCTTCATATTCATCTACGGCCCCTCCTGGGCAAGCGATACTAAATCTTTGAAAATTTTAACATAGATTTATGGGAGGGATTGATGGATCAATTTCTGCCTTAAGTCTGACTGACGTGCTTGGTTTATTTATTTTGAAGGCGGTGTTTTTTCTCAAAGATCGCCCAAATCCTTCTGGCAATAGGGCCAATAGGGCGAAGTTTTGGTTTCATTAAACAAAGTTCCAATTCATAAGGTCTGCAGATTTTTTTATCAATTAAGACTAAATCCTTTTCTTGTTCGAATTCACTTTGAGAAATGCGACCCCAGCCTAGACCATTGCTGATTAAGCGAAGCTTAGTAGAGTGATCGGGCACATAGATTTTAGGGCCTCCACCATCGTATAGAGGATTGGGTGTGAGTTCATCTTTTCTTTCGTCGGTGTCTTTGTTGTAAACAAAGATCTGAGGATGAGTTCTTAAAAATTCAGCATCAGGCTTTCTTTTTTCCTGAAGCAATTTTCTCGAGACAGCTCCAACGAGAGAAACAGTTTCAATCGTTATCTTTTCAATCCTCTCTTCATCAAAAGGACAAGGGGCTAGTGCCAGGTCGACTTTTCCTTCGATTACCAGACTATGACTTCCGTGAAGAACTGTTTTTTCCATAATCAGAACAACAGGGATAACCGGGCGTGAACATTCATGGGCGATAATTTCAATGGCCTCAATCGGAACGAGAGGATCAAGCGCTACCTTTAGTTTTGTCTCTGCTTTATTTTGTCCAAGTTCTTTAGCAATCTTTGCTGTCTCGTAAGAAGCTTCAAGCGTTTTTCTGGCAGAGTTAATGAAAACCGATCCGACCTCTGTTAACTTCGGCCGGTACTCACTGCGATCAAAAATTTGAATTCCAAACTCTTCTTCCAGGTTTTTAATACTCGCACTTAAAGCGGGTTGAGAGCGGTGTAAATGCTCGGCAGCCGCTCTAAAGCTCCCTTTGTCGATAATGGCCAGGACGGTCTCAAGTTGTTCTAAGTTCATAATATTCTTATAACATGATCCAAAATTCAGATCAAGTTGATAGTAAATGAATATTATTAATTATCATGAGTTAGGAGTATTCTTAGGGTGTAAGAAGGCAAACAACTTTTAAAAAAGGAGAAACATATGATCACACTAAGAAAAGCAAACGAAAGAGGAAATGCAGAGCACGGATGGCTTCACTCAAACCATACATTCTCATTCGCTGGTTACTACGACACAAAACACATGGGCTACAGCGCTCTAAGAGTTATTAACGAAGACCGCATTGATGGCGGAACTGGTTTTGATACTCACGGGCACAGAGATATGGAAATCATCTCGTACGTGATTGACGGGGCCCTTGAGCATAGAGACTCGATGGGAACGAAAGCGGTCATCATGCCAGGTGAAGTGCAAAGAATGAGTGCAGGTACTGGTGTAAGACACTCTGAGTACAACCATTTACAAGATAAGCAGACTCACTTCCTGCAAATCTGGATTATGCCAGAAAAAGCAGGAGTAGAACCTGGATACGCACAAAAATCTTTCGCTAACGACTTTGGTTGTAGCGATATGGTTCTTGTTGCTTCTAAGAATGGAAGAAATGGCTCAATCACTATTAACCAAGACGTAGATATGTACGTAGTTAAGGCACAGGATGTGGGCGAGAAGGTTTTTAAAACTTACCCTCACCGCCACACATGGGTGCAAGTGATTAAAGGAGAAGTGAAAGTCGAAGGAGCAACTTTAACAAATGGAGACGGGGCAGCGATCGATAATGTAGATGTGATGAAGCTTGAATGGTCAAAAGACTCAGAGTTCATCGTCTTCGATCTTCCCTAAGGAATAGATATGAAAATTAAATTAAAAAAACTTAGCCAAGCGCTTATGGATGTCCATAAGCGCTTCCTGGAAAACGAAAAAAACCAAGCAGAAGTGTATTTTGAAAAAAAGATTTCTTCGTTTGAGTTTGTGATGATGCTCACTCAAGATAAGGGCTTTGCCTGGCTTCAGCCGTTTTCAGCTTTAATTGCAGAGATTGATGCTTTAGCGGATTCAGAAGAAGAAATGAGCGAGGCAGAGATGAAAACCATTGCTGAAAAGGTGGAGTTTTTATTGAAAGACCCGGCCTCAAGCGTGGTGAGTAGATACAATCATCACCTGGGCCAGGACCCGGCGTTTATTATGTTTCATTCAAACCTAAAAAATGAGTTGAATGGGTTTTTAAAAGAAAGTGCTTAAAAAGAATAGGGAGTTTATATGATTACAGGTGTGAGAAAAGAAGATTTAGTAGCGCAGATCACGGCAAGAGGGCATGAGATTATCTCGGGGTTGCCAACAACTTTGGGTGGAAAAGATGAAGGTCCAACCCCTCATGAAATTTTTGAGGCGTCACTATCGGCCTGCACGATTCTGACAGTACAGATGTATGCTAAGAGAAAGGGAATCAAGCTTGAATCGGCGAATGTCGACGTAAAGATTGTTAAAGAAGGCGCTGAGAGTGTACTGACTCGTGAGATCTCTTTTGTTGGTGAGCTGAGCGAAGAAGAGAGAACTCGTCTGGCAGAAATTGCAGAAAAATGTCCAATCCACAAGCTGATGGAGAGTCAGATTAAGATTGAGACTGTGATTAAATAATCTTTTTCATTTCTTTTGAGATTCCATTGTTGTTTTAAATTCGTTTGACCTTTTGAGTTTTGTCTTTAAACTCACAAGCGAATTTTAAAATGACATTGGGATCACATGACTTCAAATAGAGCTACCGGAAGAAAACTACAGATATTATCAGCAGCAGCGGAAGATCCACAACAGCTTGATCTCTTAAGTTTTATTTCTGAGTTTGCTCTTCCTGAGATTGAAGCGAAGGCAAAGGTTAAAGAGGTTAAAGTTCCTAAACCTGTCCTGAATCCTCCCAAAGTCGCGACTCCCGTTTATTTCCATGGCAATGTTAACAAAGAAAAGAACTTCTCACGCTTTTATGCAGGGAAGTCTAATCAGTTTGCTTTTGAGGCCATTAAAAGATTTATTCGGAATGAACGAAATGATTTTGGGATGATCTTTCTTAAGGCCGAGAGTGGACTGGGGAAAACACATCTCCTGCACGCCTGTGCAAATGAGATGGTTGAGTTAAAGAAATCATTTTATTTTAGCTCGGCCCTTGCACTGCCCTCAGATGTGTCTGGAAAAAATGTCGAGGCCCTTTTTATTGATGATATCGAAGACCTGGAAGGAAAGCCTGAGCATCAGAAGTCTTTTTGCCAGTTGATTGACTACGTCCAGGCAAAAAAGATCAAAATGATCATTACCGGATCGAAACTTCCTAAAAATCTAATGAACTGTGAAGAACGTTTAAAAAGAAAGCTATCTTCGGCACTGATTCATCATATCGACGAACTTGACAGCGAACTAGCTTTAGAGATTGTTGAGCAAAGAAGCCGCGAACTCAATCTTGCACTTCCTGAAAATGTCAAAAAGCTCGTCTCTCAGCAAACAGGCGCTAATGTTTACGGTATTGAAAGTCTGCTTTATAAGTTCAAAAGTTCTGAAGAGATTAAGGGCCAAAGGATGACGATGGAGATGGCCTTAGAAGAAATCAAGGATAAGAAGGCGACTCAGCAGTCTTGTGATTTTGATTTTATTCTGGATTCAGTGGGGGAGAGTTTTGGCGTCGCCCGCAAAGACCTGCTTTCTGGAAAAAGAACAATGGTCATTGCAGAGGCCCGTCATGTGGCGATGTATGTTTTAAAAGAGAAAATGCAAATGAGCCTGATGAAGGTTGGAGAGCTTTTTAATCGAGATCATACGTCGGTGATTTATGCTGTCGCGAGAATTAAAAAACAATTGAATGAGGACCCTAAGATCAGGATGAAGATTGAAAAGTTGGTTTCAACTCCCGCCTAGTGTTATAGTTTTTCCCATTTAGCTTCAAATTTAGATTTGTTTTCAAAATCCACTGATAAAAATAAATAAGCTCCCTCAACTCTATAATTTCTTTTTTCTATAGAATTATCCCTTTTCCCTTGAGAGCAAATATTGATGAGGTGATTGACCTCAGAGCTGTTAAGAATTTTATACCTTCCTGAATACGTTAATAAGTCGCGCGCAGTTTCGATTTCTTCTTTAAGAAAAATCTGAACAGAGAGAAATTCGTCACTAGAATAAATCAACTCGCCTTTTAAGTATGAAGAGGTTGGTTGAAAGTTTCCTTCGGGACTATAAGTTCCATGACTGATGAGTTTATATCTGCCGGTTAAAATATTCATAATTAGAGTTTAAACTAATCGTATGTTTGAATCAATTTCTTAGAAAGCTCAACAGCTCTTTCAATCAACTCATAAGACTGAGTATGCAGGTACTCACTGTCTCTTACATAATCCATGTTGTATTCCATTGCTTCCGAAGACCAGCCTAAAGAATGTCCTACATAAGGAAATGGAGGGGCCATGAACCCCAGCTCTCCGAAGAAGTTTAACATTTGCCCGGCAACTGATTGAATGTTGTCCTGTCCGCCTGTAATGATCATACCCACGACTTTATTTTGAATTAGGACGCGGTCTTTGAGTGTGATTTGGTTTTGAACACTGTTGAGTCGCTCGGCCATTTTGTAATAAAGTGAACTGGCATTTCCCCAACGAATAGGTGAGGCCACGATAACGACGTCTGCCCAATGAACCATCCCTTCATAGATTTGAGACATCTCATCAGTCGGGTCCATTTTTGTAATTGAGCACGGCCATGTGCAGGCCTTTTCTGATTTTGAGTAAAAGCCTTCGCAGTGCCTGAAGTTCAAATCAGATAATTTAATGAGCTTTGTTTCAACATCAAGGTTTCCCGCAGCTGTCTTTAAAGCTGAATTTAAAAGTTCCTCTGAAGTCGAAAATCGGGGATGGTTTTTATCCATCGCCGTTGTCGAAATCCCTAGAACTCTAATTTTTCCGGCTTCACGTTTTGGCTCTCGACTCAGATTCATAATGCCTGAATTGTAAACAGCTTGGACGCGTTTGGTTTCGCCGGGGATGCTAATGAACAGTTGTCCATTTTCAATTTTTAAAGGAAATGTTGGAACAGCACCAGGATTAGATGAAAGAGGTTCAGCTGAACCCGAAACACTTTCACCTGTTTTATGATTGAATTCCCAATAATGCCAAGGGCATTCAACGCATCCTTTTTTTAACCGACCACGCGAGAGTGGTCCTCCCATGTGATTACACTTATTGTTAAGAGCTCCGAATGCCCCATCATGGTAAGTAAGTACGACTTTCTTTTTATCGAATTCAAGTTCTTTTAATCCATGAGTTTCAAGTTCGCGAATCAGCTCCTCGGTTTTCCCGATTAAAGTCCATTCTGAAGATGTATTTTCTTGATTCATTGCCAAAGTTCCTAAGTATGATTGAGTGTCTGTCCATTGTACCAGAAAAAGGATGCCTTTGGGTGATGAATAGTTTTGATAAAAATAAATTAGTATGGATAATAAAGAGCATATGAAAACGATATTCTTTTTGGTTTTTTTGCTTAGCACTTCTGCTTTTTCGCAGGAGCTTCCTGATCCTTTGGCGAAGGAGAAAGAAGGCTATTTTAAGCTTCTGGCGACGAAGTATGTGCTCCTGCCCCATAACGGCACCTTTCTTTTACCCATTGTCTACAATACGAAGCCCCATGAAGATCTTTACTCCGGAATCAAGGGGACAATGAATCAGAAAAACGCAAATTTTTATAAGAAGGAAGAAACAGAATTTCAAATAAGCTTTATGATTCCTATTCAAAATAGGATTTTCAAATCTAATTTTGATTTGAATGTCGCTTATACCCATCATGCCTGGTGGCAGCTTTATAATAAAGAGTATTCGAGACCTTTTAGAGAAACCAATTACATGCCGGAAATTTTCCTGCGTTACATAGATCCTTCGACGAGTGAGTTTGCCGGTGTTGACTTAATGGCCGCTGATATTGGCTTTGTCCATCAGTCCAATGGACAGATTCAAATCATCTCGCGCAGCTGGAATAGACTTTATGGTCGCATGTTCATGCAAGGATATGGTTTTAAATTTATTGCGACTGGATGGTATCGCATTCCAGAAAAAAGAAATGAAGACGAAAATAGAAAGATCCAGGAGTTCATGGGATACGGCAGGCTCGAAATTATTAAAAATTTAGGAAAGCATACACTTTCACTGAAAGTCCCCCTGGCCGCTCGTTATCTTAGTACAGATTTAAAATACTCTTACCCATGGAAAGATAACTTGAGGTGGTATCTAAGCGTTCAATCGGGTTATGGGCATTCTTTGATCGAGTACAATCGTTATACTCAAAGATATGGTGCAGGAGTTGTCTTAGATAGCTTTATTGATAAAATTATTCAGTAATTAGTGCGTTGTTGACAGTTTTGAGTGAGGAGGCGATAATAACTTAGCATGTATCCCATACGTCATTTATTCAGAAAAATTCTTTATCTTTTAATTACATCTTTTTTTTCGTTTGTATTAACTTTCTCTCACGTCATTGTTTATGATTCAATTGGACACGATTTTTATCATTCAGGACATGCGATTGAAAAATTAGAAAAGAGTGCAGAAATGCCTCTTGAGGTTAATGAAGATGAGGCTCCTGAGCACTTAAATACAATTTTTTTTACAGATTTCCTTACTTACCATACGTATTCGAT
>CAXHHE010000114.1:0-9070 GCA_964016365.1 uncultured Bacteriovorax sp.
AGATAACTGAGCGTCTCGTGGGCTCGGAGATGTGTATAAGAGACAGTATCACTGCCCTCCAAAACGCAGCTAAAAATGCTCAGGAAGCCATGGCTAAAAACCGTGAAGCCGATGAGAAGAAACAGCTAGAAGAATCATTCAATAACCCCCTGGTGGCAGAAATCAGAAGTGATGAGGCGATCCTAGGACCTAAGGACGCCATCATCACACTGGTGGAATACTCTGATTTCGAATGTCCATTTTGTTCACGTGGAAACACAACCGTTAATGAGTTGATGAAAAAATACCAAGGAAAGATTCGTTTCGTTTATAAGCATCTTCCACTTTCTTTCCACGAACAAGCGATGATTTCAGCGCAATACTTTGAGGCGATTCGTCTGCAAAATAACGAAAAAGCTTTCAAATTTCACGACGAAGTTTTCGCCAACCAAAGCAAGCTTAAAGAAGGAACTGCTTTCTTAGATTCTGCAGCTAAGAAGGTGGGAGCTGATATGACTAAACTTAAAAAAGATTTACATTCTGACGCTGTTAAAAACAGAATTGCAGCAGACGTCGCAGAAGCAGGGAAATTTGGAATGCAGGGGACTCCTGGCTTCCTGTTAAACGGGGTGCCAGTTAGAGGGGCGTACCCTACAGAATACTTTGTTTCGCTAATCGACGAGCTTCAAAAACGCGGCAAAATTAAAATCTAAGAAAACATTCTGGGATTGGTGTGGTCTTGAGAATTCGAGACCACACTAAACTCAGAGTCCCAAACATCCTCCCACTTCCCGTCAAAACCCCAACCGTGTAAGATTCAGTAAGAGTACTCCGTCATTTTAATGACTTACTAAAGCGATTTATCGTCAAATTAGTGACTTACACAATGTAAGTTTAGTTACGATATATCAATGAGTTATCATCCTTATCCACACTATTAGGCATTCTAATAGGCCTTTTTAAACTTGGCACGGCTCCTGCAATATGTATTAGTGTGTGTGTGGAGAATCTATTAAAAGGATTTTTTTAGACCTCCTGTGAATGTCTCTCAAAAAGCCCATTGCTGAAATATGCACTGGGCTTTTTTGTTTTAGCCCACTTCTTTTATAATCATCATGACTTCTTTAACATTAATATTCATTCTTTTAGACTCAGCAGGATTTTGATCATGAAAAAACTCATTTGCTTAATCGCCTTACTATTTAGCACGACTCAAGTTATGGCCGAAGGTAACAACGGGGCAGGGATTGTTTTTGGTGACCCGTCTGGGATTACATTCCAGCATAAGATCAATGCTCAGCAGTTCACCGATTTTTATTTCGCTTACACTTGGGATAAGGAATGGGTTTTTATTGGCGATTACAAATTTCACTTGCCAAATCTTTTCCAGGGCTCTGTTCCCGTGGTTCCTTATGCAGGGATTGGTCTTTTCTTTAAAATTGAAGATAAAAAGCACGACGATGATGTTGCTCTAGGCGCGCGTATCCCTCTGGGGATTGACTGGCGAATTCCCAACTCACCAATTGTTCTTTTTGGAGAGCTTGTCCCGGCCCTGCGTTTGATTAAATCAACTGATGGGGATTTTCAGGCCGGTCTTGGTGGAAGGTTCTTCTTTTAATGAATGATTACTTTGAAGGGGAGACTTATAGCTCCTTTGACCCAAGTGTCGCCCGTGCTGAGTTTATCGAGTGCCATTTTCAGGGAGTGGATTTCACTTCCGTGAATATGAGTCACTTTAAATTCCTCGATTGCGGATTCATTGATTGCAACTTCAGCAATATTTCTTTAAAGAGCACACACATTAGAAGTGGCGTCTTTAAAAAATGTAAACTCATTGGTTTAAACTGGGTTGAAGCTTCTAATGCTTCAGGGTGCTCTTTTACTGAATGTGTGCTCGATTACAGTGTCTTTCAAGGCATGAGTCTTAAGGGAGCGGTCTTTAAAGAGTGCCGAATGACGGAAGCGGATTTTTATGAAGCCGTTCTTATAAAGGCAGATTTCTCAGGCTCTCATTTAAAGGGAGCTGTTTTTAACCGCGCTAATTTATCTGAGGCTGATTTTCGAGGGGCCAAGGAGTACTTCATTGATGTGCGTGAGACGACGGTAAAAAAAGCGAAATTCAGTGTGCCAGAAGCACTCTCACTTTTGAGTTCGTTAGATATCGTGATTGATTAGGCCTGTGAATGTGGCAGTCTAAAAATAAAGTGTGTCTGCCCTTCTTCTGGCATAAAACTCAAACTCCCTCCATGAACTTTGGCCACGCCATGGGCCACGCTCAGCCCCAATCCTAAATTTTTATCGGCCTCTTTTGTTGTAAAAAAAGGCTCCATCATCTTGCCAATATTTTCAGGTTTAATCCCTATACCATTGTCGATGACATGAACGACGTAATCGTGCTGATCTCTGACAAGTTTGACTTCGATTTGAGGTGAAGAAGTATTTTTTGTGGCCTCAAAGGCATTGGTGCAAAGATTAAAAATGGCCTGCACGATTTGATTACTTTTACATTTTAGCATTGGTGTATCTGCTAAAGGAGTAAAGTGCACCAGTATTTCAGTGTGTTTAAATTTTTGATGACAAAGAGAGACCGCCGTCTCAATCAACTCGTTCATGTTATGAGAGCGGTTGACTTGAAGGTGACCATCAATAGAGAAATCTTTCAGCGCGCTTGTGAGTTTGTTGATCCTGATGACCATGCGTGAGATTTTATCGGCCAGTTTATCGAATTTTTCTTTATCATCGCTGGATGCAAGAGGGATTCTTTCTATTTGCTCCAGTGAGACTTTTATAATGGCCAGAGGATTATTGATCTCGTGGGCAACACCGCCGGCCATTTCACCTAGGGCGGTCATCTTGGATTGCTCTATCAGGTTTTTAGTTAGCTTAAGAACTTCTTGTTTGTATTGAGTATTAGAATGAACGGCAACTCCAATAATGGCAAAGGAGGCCAGATTGGCAGCATGAAAATGCATCAATTCCAAAGGAGTCAAAGGCGACATCGCGCTAAGAAGAAGTGGTCCACCTAAACCTAGTGAGGCATGCAGTAAATAATTGTTCCAGGTCATAGATGTGGAGCAGATAATTGAGGCCACAACAAAGTAAGACCAGCAGTGGAAAGTAGACCAGTGATTGAGTTGTAATAAATATAAGTAAAAAAGAATAAAGCTAATTGTGCAAAGGCGCAGAAGAAAGCGTCCCCATTTGAGCGGCTCCTTAAGAAAAAAAGTGGCCACAAGAAAAGTGAGCGCCGTCACGCTAATGGCCAAGCGTCCACGGATATCATCAATATATGATGAATTCAGCGCAGTCATCAGGTAATAGAAAAGCATGCTGCAAATCGCAGAACTAAAAAGAAAAATTCTTACTCTTCTTAAAGATTGAGCTTCTTCAAGGTCATTAAGTACTCTAAGCATCAATGATCCATGATCTTATAAAGAAGACCGGCCAGGGCCCTTGCTCCTTTTTGAGAAAGGTTATCGTAAACAGGGTTGTATTCGTAAATCCCAAAATGGCGTGTTTTAAGTACGTCGAGGGAGTAAGTCAGAAGCTCTTCAACAAAATGGTAGGGAAGACCACGATGGTTAACAGCGCTCACTCCTTCCATCACTCCAGCATCAAGAGCATCAGCATCCAGGCTAAAAAGATAAAGGGCGTCGCGGTCATAAGGAATCATGCGCTCAAAGAGTTTGCGGTTATTGGTAAAATTTTGAGTCAGGTTTTTTAAATCATCATAAGTCGCCACGACTTCTTTTGCTTTACCAAGTTCATTCATCGTCGTTTTTGTATTAGCAAAATCGTGAATCCCAAGTTGAATCAATTCAAACTGGCCCTCAAACTCGTTGGCAAATTGCCTGAATGGAGTTCCCGAGTTAACGAAAGTGTCGATTCGTGTATCCAGGTGGGCGTCGATGTTGATGACTTTGATTTTTTTTGAAAGGGTGTTCATGGCCTTTAAGAGCGGATAGACATGGTCGTGGCCTCCGCCTAAATGAATGAACATTTTTGCCTGGGTGTAACCAGACAAAGCAGTAGAGAGTGCTTTCGCGTATTCCGATTGAGCGTGCTCAAAACTTTCTTTCTCAAGCTCTGGATTGGCCATTTCAATATCAGACCAAGTCCCTTCATTATGCAGGGCCAATTTTTTGACAATGTTTAGAATCGCCTCTGGAGCGTAGCCAGAGCCACGTCTGCCCATGTTCCTGATGGTCCCGATGTCGGAAGATGATTTTAGAAAAAGGATGCTCGCTTCACTCGGTTTAGACTTTCCGGCAATCACGCGTTCCTGGTCGCGGGTGCTGGCGTTTAGGAGGATCGGATCTTTTTTCATGGGGCATCCTTTAGTTTAGCGTTTACCAAAATTTAGTGTGAGTATATCATTAAAAGATCAAATGAATAAAGAATGGTTTATATTTAAAGGCACCCACCACCTCGGTCCATTTTCCCTGCAGGAAATGGAGGAGTTTGTTAGCGTTGGCGAGATCAATGCTCAGTCATTGGTATGGCGCGAAGGGGCCGAAAAATGGGAGGCCTTGGGAAAGACTCAAGAGCTTAAGTTTTTAGTCAATAAATCAGCACCGCCACCCGTTCCAACTCCGGCTCCAAAGGCCGCTTTACCGGAGCTGACAGAGCTTCCTGATCTTCCGGATGATTTGCCTCCGCCGATGCCAAAAGCGGCCAAGAGGTCAGCTCCTGTTGAAATGGATGAGGATGAGCCACCTCCGATTCCTCTTGATGCGATTTTAAACCCAGACGGGAAAAGACGCTCCTTTAAAAAAGAAGAGCGCGACACGTTTTCTCTGACTGACCCTAAAGTCATTTTAGGGCTTATCGTTTCTATTTTTATTCTGGTTGTGGGATGGTTTTATACTAACGAGCAAAGCTCAGCCATTCAAATCAGGATCAAAGGGATGATGCCGGTCTACCTGGAAAAACTTCAGGAAGTGGCGACCCAAAAGACTCCTTCTTTTGCCATGACGATGGCGCTTTCTCTTGATGGAAAAACTCTCTATGCTTCTTCAAACAAAGAAGGCGAGATTGTTTCAATTATTAAAATGCAGTCGCTGCCAAAACGCACACTGGGAACTGAGGATGTTGAGATCTTGGTTCGCGGAGTGATCCGCAATCACCTGGGTGAATTCTCGCGCATGCAGTTAACCAAAGGGCCGCAGTTTGTTCCGGGTGAATACAATATCGATTTTACCGGAAGACGCATTCACTTCTTAAATAGAAAGTTCAGGTTTTTAAATGATATTGGTTTTTTTAAGAAACTTAATACAACGTTCACTTACCATACCTCGGCCCTGATCTATGCAGGCACCCCTCGCGAGTTTGAAACAAAAATTACTCAGTACCGCGAGCGCATCACAGAAGAAAAGATGAAGCCGTTTACTGATAAGCTTGAGCGCCTTCAGACTTTCCAGTCGCTTTTAACCAAGACCATGGAAAACTATATCCTGACGCTGGAGAGTGTGAAGAGAGCAAAGGATATGGATGGATTTGAAAGAGGTTATATTAAAGAAGTCTCTCCAATCATCCAGTCATTGGTTGTCGCTGCAAATGAGAATTCAAAGAAGTTTGAGGGTGATGAAGAAGCTCCAAAAAATAAGATCGCCTCATTTAAAACGCAAATGATGATGGGAAAACAAATCGGTGAGCTTGCTTCTGACATGATTGAAGAAACGAAAAAACTTAAGAAGTTTAATAGTGCCGAAAAAAATGCTCTCAGAGCAAGATTTGAAGGGCGCTACAAAAATATCAAGTCGCAGATTGATGCCAATATTACGCTTTTATCCGCAGAGATCGATAAAATCGGCAACTAATTAAGAATAGTATAGGCCGCTTTAGCGGTGTAATTAAGCTTCTGCCCGCACGTAAAATCACCTTTTTCATTCTTAACAACAGTCGATCCATAAAAAAGTGGATCGTGTTCAAAAATCATCGTCAGCCCTTTTTTCTCAATGAAATCCAGGAAGACTTTTTTATCTTCCGTCGTCACTCCGGGAGAAATGTCGTAGCCCATGACCCATGGAATGTGTACGTGGTTTGATGTCGGGATAAGATCGGCCATATAAATAATCTTGTCATCATAAGCATGAAGCAAATAAGGAGTGTGGCCCATTGAGCATTTAAACTTCATCCCAGGAAAGATTTCTCCTTCCATCCCATCGACAAAATGGACTTGATTATGATCTTGATACCACTTAATCACTGGCTCAAAGTATTCAATTTGAAATGACCCTGTGTCTCTGTCTGTCGGGTGGTGAGAGTATTCGTAGTGTTTTTTATGTAAGTGAACAGTGGCCTTCTTTAAAACCGGTTCAATTTTTCCATCCACCATTTTGCCAATTCCACCGACGTGATCAAAGTGCAGGTGAGAGATGATTAAATCTGTAATGTCCTCTGGTTTTAATCCCGCTTCTTCTAAAGCAAGTTCAAGCGGAGAGGGTTTGCCCACAACTCCAAAGCGCTCATCCCACTTCTGGCCGTGGTAGTCGCCAATGCCGGTATCGATAAGGATATTTTTATTTCCATCCTTAATAAGCACTAAACGCAGTGCTAATTCGATCCTGTTGAGTTCATCGGCCGGGTGAACTTTGTTCCAAAGGGGCTTGGGGATAATCCCAAACATGGCACCACCATCCAGTTTAAAGCGCGCAGGTTCAAGAGAGAAATATTGTTTACTTTGCATATTGTTAAGCCTGTTTTTTGCCCAGAATGATCCCTAGGCAGCCCTAGGGTAAAAAATTGTTCGCGATTTGGCATTTTTTTTCATCAATTTTTGCGATGTTCCTTTAAGGACTTATGCCTGACTATTATTATGAACGGCGTCTTATTTACTATCATCTAGTCATTTCACACAAACTCTTTAGAGGAGAATCTATGAACGTCCATGAGTATCAAGCAAAAGATTTGATGCGCAAATTTGGTATTAAAGTATTAAACGGAAAAACTGCACAGTCAGTTGAAGACGCAGTAAAGGGAGCTGAAGCTCTTGGCGGAAAAGTTTGGGTTGTTAAAGCTCAAATCCACGCAGGTGGTAGAGGTAAAGCTGGTGGTGTAAAAGTTGCTAAGTCATTAGACGAAGTAAAAAAATACTCGACAGATATCCTTCACTCAACGCTTGTGACTCACCAAACAGGTCCAGAAGGAAAAAAAGTAAACACTCTTCTTATCGAAGAAGGCTGTAACATTGCTAAGGAATTCTACCTTGGGATCGTTCTAGACAGAAACACTTCTAAAGTTACATTCATGGCCTCAAAAGAAGGTGGAGTGGAGATTGAAGAAGTAGCACACAAAAATCCAGAAGCTATCGTAAAAGTTCCTGTTGAACCAGGAGCAGGATACCAACCATACATTGGAAGAATTCTTTCAAATGCACTAGGCCTAGATGCTGCTCAAGCAAAAGAAGCGGACGCTTTCTACAAAGGTCTATACAAACTTTACACTGAATCAGACTGTTCAATCGCAGAGATCAACCCTCTTGTATTAACTGCTGACAACACAATTATCGCACTAGACGCTAAACTTAACTTCGATGAAAACGCAATGTTCAGACACCCTGAAATTGCAGCTTACAGAGACCTGACTGAAGAATCAGCGAAAGAAGTTGAAGCTTCAAAATACGGTCTTTCTTATATCGAACTTGATGGAAACATCGGGTGTCTTGTAAACGGTGCAGGGCTCGCTATGGCAACTCTGGACATCGTAAAACTTCACGGCGGAAACGCGGCGAACTTCCTGGACGTAGGTGGTGGGGCCACGAAAGAAGCTGTAGAGCAAGCTTTCAGAATCATCCTTTCTGATCCAAACGTAAAAGCAATCCTTGTTAACATCTTCGGTGGAATCATGAAGTGTGACATTATTGCTGAAGGTGTAGTAGCTGCAGCTCGCGCTGTATCTCTAAACGTTCCTCTAGTTGTTCGTCTTGAAGGAACAAACGTTGAACTTGGAAAGAAAATCTTAAACGAATCAGGTCTAGCAATCACATCTGCTAACGACCTTGGTGATGCTGCTAAAAAAGTAGTAGCTGCAGCAAAAGGAGCATAATCATGGCCATCATGATCGATAAAAATACACGTCTAATCACTATTGGTATTACTGGTAAACAAGGAACTTTCCACACTAAACAATCTGAAGCCTACGGGACAAAAGTTGTTGGTGGGGTTACACCTGGTAAAGGTGGAACGGTTCACGAAGGATGGCCGGTATTCAACACTGTAAAAGAAGCTGTTAAAAAGACAGAAGCTAACGCTGCAATGGTTTTCGTACCACCTCCGTTTGCTGCTGACGCTATCTTAGAGTGTATCGAAGCAAAACTTCCAATCATCATCACAATCACTGAAGGGATTCCTATTCTAGATATGGTTAAAGTAAAAGACGCCCTATCAAGAAACCCAGAAGTAAGACTTGTTGGTCCAAACTGCCCAGGGGTTATCACTCCAGGTCAGTGTAAGATCGGAATCATGCCAGGTCACATCCACCTTCCAGGAAGAATCGGGATCATTTCTCGTTCTGGAACGCTTACTTACGAAGCCGTTGGACAGCTAACAGCTCGTGGTATCGGTCAATCAACATGTGTTGGTATCGGAGGGGATCCTGTAAACGGTACAAACTTTATTGACGTTTTAGAGATGTTCAATAAAGATCCGGACACAGATGGTGTAATCATGATCGGGGAAATCGGGGGCTCAGCTGAAACTGACGCTGCTAGATGGATCCAAAAGAACATGAAAAAGCCGGTTGTAGGATTTATCGCTGGGGCAGCCGCTCCAAAAGGAAAGAGAATGGGTCACGCTGGTGCTCTAATCTCTGGAGAAGACGATACAGCGGCAGCGAAATTCAAAGTTTTAGAAGAGTGTGGTATCACTGTGGCGAGAAGCCCTGCTGATCTTGCTTCTAAACTTGAAGAAGCAATGAAAGCAAAAAACGTAACAATTCGTAATTCATAATTTTAGTTGTTTTCTATAAAGGAGAAAAAACAAATGGAAAGAACATTTTCAATCATTAAGCCAAACGCAGTAGCTGACAACAACATCGGAAACGTAATTGCTCGTTTCGAAAAAGAAGGTCTTCGTATTGCTGCTCTAAACCT
>CAXHHE010000115.1:0-9029 GCA_964016365.1 uncultured Bacteriovorax sp.
GATAACTGAGCGTCTCGTGGGCTCGGAGATGTGTATAAGAGACAGACTCTTAAGTGCGCTGATAACTTCTGCTTTATATTTGCGGTAAAGCCCGCGCTCGTTATAGCTCTTTAAAAGTTTTTCAATTTCAGCTTTGTTTTCTGGATTCTTTTTTAACTCTTCAATACGAGCTTCAGCTTTTTCTCTTTCTTTGTTGAACATTGGATCGTAGATGGCCACATCAGTCAGACCCATCACTCGTCCCATCAGGTAACTCTTAAGTGATTTAACAATCTGAGTATCCGTTGCTTTTGTCTGGATACTTCCACCGACGTAAGAAAACAGCAGAGTGATCCCAACGTCATAACCAAGCTTAGCAAACCATTCACCATTGATGTCTTTATCCATGTTGTAGAAAGCGTAACTCGCTCCCAGCGTCCCTAAGTTTAGGGCCAGATTAAAGCGTTTGAAGTCGCGAGCAGCATTCTTATTCACATCGTTTGGACGAAGCGCTCTACAGCCATAATAAAGCTCCTGGTAGCGTCTTTCTTGCTCTGGGCTTAGCTTCTTTGCCAGTGACTTTTCCTGGATCTTCTTTTCGTGTTGAATGAATTTTTTAATGTGCTTTGAATTGATCTCTCTGGCATCCAGCTGAGCAATATCAAGAATCGCCACCTTTTGCTCTTTATCGCTTAAACTTAAAACGTAAGTGAGGTAGTTTTTCACGCGGGCAAGACTCACTTCCTGAGTCTGCATATTAAGTCCTTCAATTAAAAGCTTGATGTCTGAATCAGAAAAGCCAAGCGACTTAGCTTCATCTAAGAATTTCTTTTTCTCACTGGCCTTCCAGTTATTTTTTAGAAGCGAGACGTTTTCTTTCTTATCCGCCTTCGCGATGAAGTCGAGCATGATCGAGCGGCAGTCACTTGGTGAGGCTGCCATAACATGGGATGTGATCCCGAAAAAAAGGATAAATAACAACGTTTTATACATACCCAGATTTTAGCTAAAAACCCGGGGGCGATGGTGAAAGCATGAAAAAATGACAGGGACTTTTAGGGGTTTTTCTCTCTCCAAACCCCATCAGTTCCAAGGACTAAAGTAAATCTACTATAACCGTATTTTAGGTACCAGAACCCGTATTCGTCCCAATTCAAGCGCTTAGCTTCCATATGCTCCTGAAGAGTCGAAGTCGCCGTGTTTGGCCCTGCCGTAAAAGAGAATTGTTGAGCTGAACTTAGAAGACCTGATTCATTTTCAGCGACGACCACTGCTTCGTGAGCACCCTCTGCCAGATTGCATGTCTTAAAGTCCCACATCGTATTTTCAACGGGCACAGAATAATGATCTTCTCCATCGATGGTGATGTGAATATTGGTGACTTTATCTCCACCGTTACTGACTGCCTGACCTTCAATTGAAAAACATCCAATCACACTTTGGTAGCGAGTGTTGAAGATCTGAGGAAGGTTTACACCGGCCACTTCTCCCAACCACGATGAACGTTTAAAAGTGCGTTTTGTTCCCAGAGCATTGATGACATGGAAATCAAAGTAGTACTCGCCATCTGGAAGAACTTTTGAAAATCCACTAAAACGGCTGTCTCTTCCCACAACGGCCTTTACCGTATCAACAACTTCCTGTGTGTCTTTTTTCTTTACCTGGATATCAATCGTTTTTACCCATTCTTTTGGAATCGTCAGAGTTCCCGAAACGATGAATTTTGACTCCTTCGTTTCAATCGGGTCAATCATCACTTCCGGAAGGCTCACCATTTGCGAGCGACGGTTGTTCGTAAAGAAAAACTTCGCCAGGTAGTCTGGGTAATTGATGCTTTTTTTATTGATGAACGCTCCCCCATTCCCACCTTGACCAGCAGGCCAGTTGTGTCCCAGGTTGGTGTTCATAATTAAAGAAACGCGAGGACCTTTATCATCTGACCAAAGAGAACCTGTACCATCAGTGTTTGTTCCTGCTAATTTTTTTGTATCAAAAGTGGACTTATTATTAGCGCCATAAATTGTACGCATGATCTCAGCGTTGTTGGTATTGAAAGCTGTATTAACAATAAAGTCGTTGTTGCCGTAAATAATCGACGTCAGCTGAGTTTTAAAAAATTCTTCTTTTCCACTTCCTAATTTTTTACAGGCGGCCAGCATCGATTCATAAGATGTTTTAGGGCGAGAGATTTCATTTGATGATGTTCCCGTTGAAGGGCCGGCATTGATGCCAAGACCTGCAAACATTTCAGGAACCATGCAGCCAAGAACCATCGTCTCTCCTCCACCAGATGAAAGACCTGATAGATAAACTTGAGCTGCATCAATGTTTAATTCTGTTTTTGTCAGCAAGGCCTGAACTAATTTAATCAAAGGAGCGTTGTGACGGTTATTCATTGTATGGTCAGCTCCATAGTAATCCCAACAACCAGCAATCACTCCGCCGTTTGGAACCTTAGGAAGAGCGACAATCATATTGTAATCATCTGCTGTGTTTTCCCAGTTGCCATCTTTCTTTAAGTCTTCTGCTTTTTGTGAGCATCCATGAAGATTGACCATTAAGGCCCTCTTCTGTGCCTTTGCAACCAATGGAGTTGTCGTCTTTGGAAGATAGTAATGGACTTGGACGCCTTCAATCGTTTCAAATTTCCATTCTGCAAAGACAGGAGCGCTTACTAAAAGAGATAAAAGAACAAGCATGTTTTTCATGATAACTCTCACGATCAGGTTGAATTGAGCACTTAAAAAAACGATACAATCGCCACAACAGTTCGTCATATTAAAACATGGTTAAAATTCTTTCTTTTTCCCTTAATCTCTGTATATACTGATCCCATGAAAACACTCATCCTAAGCACCCTGGTGGCCCTGACATTTTCCTTCAACGCTTTTTCAAGTTGCGAGCAAACCAATCGCGAAAAATTCCTAGCAATGAACGAATCCCTTTATCAGGAATACAGTAAAATTGATCCTAATCAGAGCGTAACTGCTGAAAAACGTGCCCTATGGTTAGAAGGTGATCCCAAGGTCAATAAGGCCATTTTCTTGGCCCACGGCTATATGGGAAGCCCGGGAGAAATGATGTTTTTAGCGAAACCTTTTATCCAAAAAGGATACTCGGTGATCGGATTCTTAATTCCAGGACATGGCTCAACTTATAAAGTGGCCAATGAATATAAAAATACGCGCTGGATTAAGGACATTAAAGAACAATTGAATCTTGTGATTGAATGTTTTTCTGAAGTGCGCGTGGTTGGTTTCTCTACTGGCGGACTTCTTCTTCACCACTATCTTTTAACAGAGCCAACTCCGGCCAATTTAAAAAGTGTGCATTTAGTTTCACCTTATTTCATTCAACGCTTCGGTGGATTCTTCGATCGCATCCTGGGTTTTTTCGTCAATGGGATTTCAGTTGATACCGCTTATTTTGTCACTCGCTTTAGAGACTTAAAACCGATGACGATTGACCGTCAGTACTACCACCAGAATCTACCAATAGACTCCGCTCTTCAAGTTAAAGACCTGGGCTTAAAAGTGTACGATATGAGAGGAAATTCTCAAATCAAAGTCCCTGTACAGTTATTCTTGTCTGAAGGTGATTGGACGGTTGATACAGATGCAACAAAAGAAGTTGTTAACCGCGAATATGAAAAAGTTCAGCTGGTTTGGTACAAAGGTGAAGAACCTCACCACTTAATGGTCCCTTCGGTAAGTAAAGTGGCCAGTGAGGTTCAGCACCTGATTTTTTCTGCTAACTAGTTTTTAAGAACAACACCCTGAAGAAGAGTCGCATTAACGACTTTGACTTCCTTAATGCCTAGGGCTTCCATAAAGCCCTGAACAAGAATCAGGTTGGTTACATCTGTTGAACGGTAGTCGCCTGTTAATTCAGCATCACTCTTTTTCGCTTGAAGCTTACTTGCCTTATCCAGTTCTTCCAAAGTGTATTTCATTTCTTTTGTGCCGATCTGTCCTCTGATTGAATGCGAGTGCACACCACCAACTCCAACAACTGTACGCTCGTGGATATCAGCTTTCAAATCTGCCGGCACATGAATACGAGCATAAGATCTCGCTAGAGCAAGCGCCTGGTCGCGCTTATCCCCAATAGGGTTTGGCGATGATGTCGTCTCAAGGCTTTTTCCTTCTAGAACTTCAATCACCATATTCTTAAAAGTCACAGAAGCTAAATCACCAAGGTACTTCTGGGCCTTCTTCCCCTCGTCCTGGCTGAACATCTGCATTGAGCCTCCGCCGATATCCCACACCACCATGTTTTTTGGGCCAAGAGTTTTTTCATCCATTAAGGACATCACTGATAAATACCCCAGTGTCGCTTCTTCTTCCTGGTCGATAACTTCCAGGCGGATTTTTAATTTCTTGGCGAAACCCTTGATCACATCTTTTCCATTTTTTGATTTTCTAAAAACAGAAGTTGCCACCCCGTAAGATCTCTTCGGTTTGAATGTTTTTGCCTTCGTCTCTAGCTCTGTCAGTGCCGTGAGCCCTTTTTCAATAATAGCAGGGCTTAAGTTTCCATCCGTGCTCTTTTCCAGGTCTTCGTTGTATGAGACTTGTTTGCTTTCACTTAAAAGAACTTCCAGGATTTTCTTTTTACAGTAATCCACCTTGGCCACCATCATCTTAGTTGAGCCTGAACCAATATCAAATCCTAGACGGATTTCCTGGCAGTTTTTAGCAAATGATTCTGCTGAGATAAGAAAGGTAAAAACGCATACGAGGTACAAGTAATTTTTCAAAAGACGCTCCGGAATAGTTAGATAGTCAAAGCAGTATTTTAGCTCTAAAGCTGAAAAAAATACACCCCAATGTGTGTGTGGTGCTTTTTTCTGATATGTTTGGCCCAACAACACACTTTATTTGGAGAATCCTATGAAATCTGTATTAATGGCCGCACTTCTTCTTTCTCTTTCAGCTGGCGCACAAGCAAGATCAATTCTTGTTTTCAAGACTGTGACAAAATGTGAAACAGCACAAAAAGTTGAAGGAAGCGAAATGAAGATCGACATTCAAGAAGCTCAAGATGGACAAGCACAATTAGTTATCAATCTTTCTGGCGAAGATGAAGTGACTAAGGTTCAAGCAAAAAAGATCCTTCCTCCACCAATGTCAGCAGGAATGCCACTTAAATATGTTGGTAACGATCCAAAGACTCACGCTCAAGTGGCTCTAGCGATTGGAACTCGTCCAATTAAAGTTGGAAAAGTAACAGGAAGAGCTTCTTCAATCACTGTTGAAAAACTTTTCAGCAATCTTCCACTAGTTTGTTCAAGCGTAAAATAAAACAAAAGAAAAAGGCCGGTCATCCCGGCCTTTTTTATTTCTAAAGAGTATAACTCCAGATTTTTGACTGCTCTTCTGAATTGACCTTCACATCTTCATCTGTCACACATTCTTTAAACTTCTTTCCTGTCTCAGGATTTTGTGCGCGGAAATCTTTAATGTCTGAAGACTGGTAAGGATCAGAGACCACGTAACCTGCTTTCTCCACACATCCTTTATCTCCACACTCTTCCCAGTAAGCTCCATAGACAATGCGCCCGTCATTGGTAAATCCAGGGTAGCTATCGGCGCGCACTTTTTTATCCGGGTCATCCAGAGTAAAACTCTTTCTTACGTCGCGGTCAAAAAAGTAAATCCCGTTTCCTCTTGATCCCATCGCACCACTGGCATAAAAAAGAACAGCGTTTAATTCCGGGCGAGAGAAAATAACTTTGGCCGCCATCACTTTTAAGTCATCGCGTTTCTCACAAGACTTATTGTCTGCGCCGAATTTATAAATTCTCATTGAAGGATCAGAGCCACGAGGGTTTTGAGGCATTGAAGCGAATTCACTTCCGTCCATTGAAATCATCGGAAGACTCATCACTTGCCCGTCAGTTGAACTTAAGTTTCTACACATATAGTTCGTCGAGCCGCTATCGATTTTTTCTGCGATTCCATTTTGATCCAGACTTGCCGTGATCACTCGGTTGGAAAGAACTCCTACCCCTTGATTGTCACTATTGTCTGTCGGCCATGAAAGAGACCTGATCTTGTGATTTTTTGGTGTCCCACCAGCAAGTTCGGCGGCCACTGTATAAAAACCACTGATGCCTCCCTTAAACTGTTTTTTGGCATCTTTTTGCCTTTTTAGAATGTCCGTGATTTTGTAGTGATCGCCATCGACGTCAACTAAATATCTCCACGTTCCCTGAACCGGAAAGGCTTCGTTTTTTAATGGTGTTTCATAAGGTTTAACTGAATTCGTTTCCCCTTTCACTAATTCCATTAACGTCACCTGACTTAATCCTTTACCGGAGTAAGATCTTAAAACATATTTTCCATCCGGGCTTACACGGGAGTACATTCCCAGAACAACATCGCCGTTATCATTTTTAGAAACCCACTTCCCTTCAAAAGGAAAATACTCATGGGGAGGCACGCACGTGGCAGCCGAGAGAACTTGAGAAGCAAAAAAGCTTAAGAGCAAAACTTTTTTCATTTTAATTCTCCTGCCATTTCGTTGGCCATCGTACGAAGGCCATTGTCTTTCATCACTCCAGTAATCCAGCGAGGGTGAATCATTTTATGGTTGTAAACATACACTACCGGGAAGTGATTAAATCCTCCGCGCATATGGATATCCATCGCCAGGTTGCGGTTAAAAGATTTGTTACTCGCGACTCCTCTAACTTTAGAGCGGTTATGTTTTTTCATCACTTCCAAAGCACCTTCCACTTCTTCTTTGCTGGCGCGAGGATCGACAACTGAAGTAAATTCATAACCAAATTTTTTCGCCAGCTTCTCTACTCGTGGCAGATCATAGACAGAATAAGTGAATTTTGGAGACCAATAATAGATCATCCCTCTTTTCCCAGAGCTCACTAAATTTCTTAAATCATCATTAGTCCAATCTTCAGCAGTTTTTTTGTTGAAAATTTTATCCAGGTCCCAGGGAAGATTTTCATTTTTTGCTTGAGCATCACAACTGCTATTAAACGTGACACGAGTCAGAGTCGTATCTTTTATCAGCATTACTTCCGCAGAAGCTTTTGGTTTTAAATGCACTTCAACCCACTCTCCAATTGTGTGGGAAAGGTTGCGATAGACCGTTTCGTTGTAAGAGCTCACCTGCTCTCGGAACATTTCTTTGTCCCAAAATTTTTCAGCGGCCATCTTCTGGAACTCTTTCTGGCATTTCATGTCGGTAAACGTTCTCCATGGCATACTTTCACTGGCACTCACTGTGCTCGTAGCCGTCGAGAGGAGAAGAATCAGAGATTGAATAAACATAGATTGATCCTCAAGGTTAAGGGATGATAAAATATTCTTTATTTTCGCAGAGAGGGCTCCCCCCTTCAATCCCTCAAAGTATGCCTACTTAAATGTCTGACAAAAACACTCTGCAAAACAAATGGTATCTTTTTCTCCAGAGAAACTAAGCCTGATATGCTTTATACTCAACTTATGAAAAAACTCCACGCCGCAACCTTTTTCTTTCTTTTCGTTCTGGCACTGATGATCAGTGGACTGGTTCAGGCCAGGTCTGGTTATGAAATGTGCGGAGCTAAACCAGGACTTCTCGATCGCCTCTTGAGCGATGCTGAGAAGATCAGGATTAAGTGTATTGAAGACGTTTATGCCGCCAATCAGGAAGCTATCAGAAAAGAAGTAGCAGAACTTCAGGCGACAAGCGAAAAGCTTAATGCTGAATTAAAGAAAGTGGCCATTAAAGTTGAATATAATATGGTTCATTGCTCTCCTCGCTCTGGAGAAAGCCGCGATCCTAAATTAGTAGCAAAATGTCAGGAGCTTGTGAGGGCACAAAACGTAGTGATCTCGCGCATTGATGAACTGATGGGGTGGAACGAAAGACCGAAACCAAAACCAACAGACACAACGGCGACAATAACTTCGACTCCTCCATGCCCTTCAAAACAAAAACTTGAAGAGATGAAAGTGGCGCGCATGTTTAATCGCAAACTTTTTCAAACTTATGAAAGATGTGTGAACTTAGGCACTGCTATGTATGAGTAACAAAAGCGTGAAAGCGCTCATTTCCTCGCTTCCAGATAATGGCATCGTAGATAAAATGTGAAATAAGTGGCGTAGTTAAAAGCGCCCATGCCATAGAATCAAAAGGCTCCATCAAGTCCACAATATCTGTCTGATAATAATCAATCACTCCACCAATCGCAAAAATCACTAATAGAAACAACCAGGCATATCGCTGCATAAAATTGAGTTTATGAGTCACCCCTAATCTCTTCTCCATCAAAAAATAGTACGGAATAGCATGAGAGAAAATAAGAAGCGCATAACTTTTCATTTCATTAGTTGAAATTAAAAAAGCGTAAGCGTAGACCGCCATAAAAAAGAGCATCGATAAAAAGCCTCTGGCATTCTTTTTATAAATTAAATAAGCACCAATAAGCACGGCCCCGACGATGTAAAGGATCACCCCTGTTTTAAAAGCATTCTCAAGGGATTGCGCTGAAAAAACTTGATAAAGATCGATTGGCTTAATAATGGCTTCGCCCAATTTTCCTTCCGTCATCTGAGGCTTCATATGAAAAAGAATAAAAGGCAGCATCGTCAGGAAGTAATAACCCCACTTCACCACAAAAACCGCACGCTTTTCACCAATGCGATAAAGGAAAGTGACACCCAGGCCCTGTCTCATGTTGTGATAAATGGTGAAATAGAAAATGTAATAGAAAAAATAATCAGTAAAAAGAAAGTGAACTAAAAAGTTAAGAAAAAAGGATCCCGAAAGAACAATCCAAACATACCTTTTTCTCACTTCTTCCGGGTCCCCTAACACTTCAAGTAGTGTTGAGTAGACGTGCCCTCCGTCCAGGAAATAAATCGTCACCAGAAGGAAGGCCGTCGAAGTCATGACATCTGTCATCATCATGAAAAAGAAAACCAGGAACGTCGCCAAAAATATCTTGGCAAAGTCCTCCAGCCTGCTTGAAAAAATCAAGTTCTTTTCCATAAGCTTTTTTATTTAACCAGCTCAATCCAAAGTGGAAGGTTGTAATATGT
>CAXHHE010000116.1:0-9005 GCA_964016365.1 uncultured Bacteriovorax sp.
AGTGTCAAATTTCACCAGTGGTCTAAGGAGGTCATCAAAAATCACATACTCATAAAGCGAGTGAATCTCAAGATGGTTCAAGCGCTCTGGAACATGAGGCATCCCCACTTGAAGAGTTCTGGCCTCGGTGTTCGTTAAAAGAGTCATAAAAAATACCATCACTAAAAACTTCAATTAAATACCAACAACTTCTGTTCTAGAATTTTCGTTCATTGCTTTAATTTTTTCAGACACATCTTTAATCAATACGTCTTTATTCACATGTTTTTGCCCTTCTGGAAGTTTAACTTCTTGAGGTTTTTTCACTTCAATCGACGGCGGAAGTTTTACTGTCGCTGTCTGTGCATGTGCATGTGCAGATAAAGCTGCTGCTAAAACTGTCGATCCTAATACTGCTTTCATTTTCATCTTTTCTCTCCTTTTTTGCTAGTAAAAAGAAGTTGGAACTTACCTGCTGTTTGGCCCAATTTCAAATGGAATCTTCCAACTTAAAATATTTACAGTTGGTGCACTAAATCTGATACAGTTTAAGTGTTCATTTTTTGATTTTAATCAAAAACTCCTGTGAAGAGGCGAGCATTTTTTCGAAGGCTTCATGAGCTGCCTCAAGAATTTCTTGAGAATCTTTGGCCTTTAGATCTTCTTCTTCAAGCGATTCAATCATCTCTTTAAGAATGGCGAACTTTCCAATAGTGTCGTGCTTGTACTTCTGGAAATCAGTGAACTTCACTCAATTCCCCTTTACCTGACTTGATATGTTTGTAAAGCCTCGCCTGATTGATCTTTAACTGTGCCAGGGTTTTTCTGATGGCGTGGTTATTGTTGGCCAAGGCATGGTTCACAACTTCTTTTTCAATCTCTTCTAAAAATTCAGGAAGACCCATCGTCAGGGCCATCTGCATCTGATTTTTTACCAGTAGATTACCTTTAAGCGAGAAGACTTTTTCTTCTAAGTGCTTTTCAATATCATCTTTTGAAATAAGGCCTTTATTATCAATTGCGATGAGCTGGAAAACTCGCTTTAGTTCGCGGATATTTCCAGGCCAGCTGTGATTTTCCAAAATCGTTTTTGCCTCTTTTGAAAGAACGACCTTACGTCCACTTTCCGAGACTTGAACAAGTTCTTTTTTTATCAAATCAAGGATGTCTTCTTTTCTTTCTCTCAAAGGCAGAAGTTCGACATTAAGACCACAAAGACGCTGGAAAAGGTCAAAGCGGAATTCACCTGATTTAATTTTTTCTTCCAGGTTATCCAATGTTGCTGAAATAATCCTGAAATCTGATTTAATAAGTTTGTCAGAGTTCACCTGATAGAAAGACTTCTCTTCAATCGCTTTTAAAAGCTTCGCCTGAAGTCCTTTTGACATCGAACCGATCTCATCAAGAAAAAGTGTTCCGTGGTTGGCAAGGGCCAGTTTTCCTTTAGAGTCTGAAGTTGCTCCGGTAAAGGCGCCCTTTGCATGCCCAAAAAGTTCTGATTCCAGAAGATCTTCGCTTAAGGCCGCGCAGTTTACCGCAACAAATGGACCGGGTCTTTTTGACTGCTCATGGATTTCCCTGGCCAGGAAAGTCTTTCCTGTCCCACTTTCCCCCAGAAGGCAAATCGGCAGTTCAGTCTGAATAACCGGGATAATTTTCTTTAAAATGTTTTTTTGTTCTTTTGATTTTGTCGGGAAAATTTCTTTAAAAAAATGATTTTCCAGATAATCGTTCTTGCTTAAAAGAAAGCGATTTAAAGTATCGGCCGTACTATTTTTCTCTGTTCCCTTGGTGTAATAATCATTACAGCCCAATTCATAAGCATGTTCAATAATCTCTTCGTCATGTAATGAAGACATGACCACGCTATAGATTCCTTTTTGAACGGTGATTTTTAAAATTTCAAGTCCTAACAACACCTCAGTGTTATCCAGGTTGAGATCAATGAAGCATAAATCAAAATTTTGGGCCAGTCTTTCTACCGCTTCTTCATAAGAAGAAGCTTCTACCACATGGTGGTCAGCAAGATGCGACTTAATTTTCATTCGCGACAGTTTATCGTCGTCGATCACCAGTATTTTAAGCATGGGCATTTTTAGCATAGATCAAAACACTTTAGTGAACCCATGAAATTAATTCATTAGAATCATCCCTTTAACCCTCTGATTACAGGCCAAAAAGAGCGGCCCGGACAAGGCCGCTCAAGGGTGGGCAAGGGTCCTTTCAGCTAGAAGCCTGAGTTCCCTTGAATAAGTTCATAGCGGTCACTTCTGTGTTTATCCAGAGAGAATTGCAACTGGTAGCGCTGTCCAGTTGGTCTGGTCAGGAAAACGTCTACACCATAGCTTCCCAGACAGGCCTGAACATAAGGAAGTGAGATTTCAACATCAACAATTCCAGCCTTTTCATTAATACTAAAGAGCATCACGCTCTCAGGAAGAACAAAGCGGTCATTAATCCAGTTAAAAAAATCGGACTGAACTTCCACTTTATTTTCCTGCTTAAAAAATTGCATTTCTGCAGGAGTAAGAATAAGTCTTTCCTTATAAATCGCCACAGCTTCTAAATTAAGCGGGATATTGGTTCTTTTCCACAGCTCCGTCATACGGATCACTTCTTTTAAAGTCAGCTCCCCTTTAGTGATTTTTTCAGCAAGGGTCACTTCCGAAAGACGCTGGTAATAATTCGCCACTCGTTTTCTATAAAGCACACAACTTGGGACATCATTGCTTCCAACAACCCATCTGCGTCCTTCTCTTTCAAAAGCATTGGCAGACTCTAAAACAACCAAACAAAGAATTGTGAAAATTAAACCTTTCATCATTATTTCCTCTTTCCAAAGCCCATCATTCCCATGAACTCAATCGGACGGTTTTCAGTAACACTCTCAGTGACCTTGTGATCATTCTTCGCAATGTACTGATCAGTCTTTGATGAACCACCAAAGATGCTTGAGGCCACATCAAGAACAACAGCTGCGGCCTGGCAGTAAGTATTCGGGCATTTTTTTAAGGCATCAGAAGCTGTGCTCGCGCCGTTTTTCCCCGGCTCAGCTGCATCGGCCGGCCTTACTGAATAACCAATTTTTGTAATCGCGATCTGGTCTAATACTTCCTGAACAAGTCTTTGCTTAATTGTCAGTGCCGTTTCCATTTTTGCCTGATCACACACTCGGCTGTCATCACAACTCATTTCCAGGTTAAACCATCCTGAGCTCTCCGCTGTTTCAATCAGCTTAGAAGTCGAAGATGTACTAAAAAGTCCACCAGAAGAAGACATCGATTTAATTTTCGAAGCAAGCCCGGATAAATTATAAGTTGCCGTGTACTTGTAAGTTGCTCCAATATCATACTTATAGATCATATTCGGAGTGATAATACCTGAAAGATCCTGGGCCTTGATTTTTTCCGGGATTGTTCTTTCAAAAGGATCAATTAATGGACAGGCCCCAAATAGGCTCAAGTCCAGTCTGCCTGAAAAAGAGCCCGGGCCGACATTGTTAAGATCACTCAATGGAATGGTCTGGTTAAAGGCCACTTGCATTTGTGAGTCAAACGGTGTCGTCTGATTGTAATTTAATTGAAGATTTTTTAATTGTACCGGAACAAACTCCACTGGGACATTTTGGTTTAGCTCTCTAAAGCTTGCCAGGTTGCTGTCAATTCCATTAGAGAAAAGAAGCTCAACCGAAGCTCCCATCACTCCTTCAAGATCACCGAATTCATCGACAATCATTTTTCTTTGATCAAATAGCTCCTTGATGTCTTCAGCACTTTTTTTGGCCTTAACAGCATCGTTAATGTTGCTATTAATCGTCTTAAGCATTTTATTGAACTGCTTAATCTCTTTGCAACGAGAGATGTCTCCAACAGTTCTTCCACTTACGGCCATTGAGCCAGTTGAAGGTGGAAGGACGTAGGCCTTCTTACAGGTCTTATCCATAAAATATCCCGAAGAGTTTTCCGGAACAACAATGTCACGGGCCACATCACATGATGTTGAGTAAATAGGACCAGCAAAAACAGAACCTGATAATGATAAAGCGATTGCCGCCGTCAATTTTAATTTCATGATTTCTTCCCCTTTAACAAAGTTTTTGCCAGTTGATTAAAATCGATGGTCTTACCTTGTTTTTTATTTTCAAATTCAGTGTATAAAAATCCTGCTTCCTTTACGTTGAGTTCTTTCATTTTCAAGCAATCGTAGAGCATGACCCCAAAAGCGATCGCTCTTTTGTCTTGCTGAACTTTTTCTTCGTCCCAAACACTTGAGCAAAGTTTTAGTTCCGAAGCGTAACCCTTTTCTTCTTCTGTGTACTCCACTCTTTGGTTTGCACCACGGCCGGAAGTTTCAATTGAATTCTCACTTCCGCCATTTTTCCCGCATCCCACAAAGCACAAGAGAAGAAGAATGAAGAACAAAGATTGAGTTTTCATACATCACCTATTCGTTAACAACTTCAACAAATACATCGCCCGAAACAATTGAAAGTTTCTGATTCGTCATTAATGACGTAGGCTTTGCGTAGTCAAAAGTTTGTCTCCACATTGATTCTGTCGCTTCACTTGATTCACCTTTAAGCTTCAATGACTTTAAAAGCTTTGCTCCTTTGTCTCCGTTTTTCAGGACAACGTCTTTTAAACGCTCATTGCCTTGAGCAAGTGACCACCCGAGAACCAATCCTTCATTAAACTTTTGAACATCGCGCTCAATAGAAGGGGAAACTTTTTTCATTTCATCGTTAAAGAGACGGTAAAGTTCGTTATAGCTCTTTTGATCAATCCAGTAGCTCAAATTAGGCATTGCCTTTTCATAAGAGATTGTCTGAGTCACAACCGGCTTAATAAAACCAAGTCCGATATCACAGGCAATTCCCAGGTTCTTTGACAAATCCACAACGACTGTATCGCCATGAGCATTCTCAATCGCTGAATTCATAAGCTCTGAGTATTCTGAAATCTCATCATTAGCACTGCTAGTGTAAGGAGAGCGATCAGTTGCTCCCAGCTCTTCAACTGCGACTTTCCCGACATTCAGCTGATTATCAAAATCAGCACTGCTGTAGGTTTTCCCATCTAAGTTAAAAGAAAAATCTTTTGCCACTGCACCTTTTTTAAAAACCAGTTCGGCCTTAAATTTATAGCGCCCACCAAGTTCTGCGTAATCGCGGCAAGCTTCTTCCAGACCTTTTTTCTTCATGTGGTAAACCAGCTTTACTTTATCCTTGCTGCTTAAACGGGAAAATCCATTAAAGCGCACTTTTCCACTGTTAAATTTCACCAGGTCAAATTCAACAAAACGTTTGTCTAATTCAACACGATAAGTTTTTGCTTCAGGTGCTTCTAAAACAAGCTGATCCCAATTTGTTTCTGCCATTGCAGCGGTTTGAAGCGCTAGTAATCCCATTATTAATGTTGTTTTCATAATATCCTCTGTTTAGTTAAAAATTATCTTTTTCCAAAAGTTGAAGAGTGTCTTACTGTTGTCGTCTGATGAGTTTCAAACGTCACTTCATCTTCAATCTTTGATGTATCCGAATTTAATTTCAGAAGCTCTGAAACTCCCGGGTAATTTACAGTTACGTACACTGGTTCCTGGCGACATGATTTATGGCTGCTAAACCAGCTTGAGCTCGATTTACAGATTGTTCTGTATCCACCAACTTCTTGTCTTGTCTGCGCCTGGATTTCTTTAGCACGTGCCTCTGATACTGATTTTAAAAGACCGTGCTTTTCCAGCTTCTCTTCAATTCTATCAAGGTGCATTTTGATAAACTTTCCAATAAGCGGTGCCATTGGATTTAAGTTCTCACTTTCCCCATCTCCGTTTTCAGAGAAAACGATTTTTGAAAGATCTACTTCCTGGCCCTGGTCATCAATATCAATGATCAGGTTGTTTAGAACTCCACCTTCAACCATTGCACCTAAGAACTGGTCTCTTGAGAAAGCTGTGTTCACAATTCTTTCCTGGATACGTGAAAGAAAATCTCTCATCTCCAGAGTCGACTTCATATGCAGTCTTACTCCGGCCTGAACTCTGACCTGGTAGTCGTAGTTAAGAGCTACAGCTGAATGAAACAGGCTTACTAAATCTTCTTCATCAGTCGGATTTAAATCCTTTCTCTTTGCCAGCGCCGAACAGTAGCTAACGGCCGAGATGTCAACAACACCGCTCATTGACCCATTCATGTTGATAAGAGTCGTCTGAGGTGAGTAATAATCTTTTTCTTCTTTCGTTGGAATGTAGCGAGTTCCCGGGAAATCAATTTTTAAAACAGATCTTCCTAAATATCCTTTTGCATCTTTTGACGAAATTGCCAGCAATGAATCAATTGTCTGAGCTGGAGCAAATCTCACAGGGAAAACGCGCTCCGCTGAACTGACAGCATTTAGGTTTTCTGTCTGAAAAGCTGCCACTTCATCCATAATGTCAGACTCTACTCTGATCTGAGCTCTTAGAGCTGAAGTATTGTAGAATGGATCAAGGGCCACATTTCTTTCTTTAACCAGAGATTCTTTGGCCCCCTGGAAATAATCCAGTTTTTCTTTTAAAACTCTTCTGTCGCTATCGCTGTTAGCATTGGCATAACTTTCTTGAAGTTTCTCAATCGTCTCATCCAACTTTTCAACTTTAGCATCAACCTTATTTAGTGAATTAACCACTTGCGTGTAACGGTTACAAATTCCAGCATCAGCAGTCACATAAGGTTTAAGTACTGTTTTTCTCATATTAAGTGACGGAAGGACGTAGGCCGTCTGACAGTCTTTACTGAAATAAATCTGTGCAGACGATCTGCCTTTTGGAACATTGACCTCACATGAGTACTGAGGTTTCAGCACTGCAAACTGCCCATCAGCAGGTGACACGCCAGCCAAAAGCGATTGACTTAAAAGTAGCATTGAACTTAAGCACATTGTTTTTTTCATAATTCCCCCTAACGTGTTTTTGGGTGTGTTAACCACCACCAAAATGATTTAATTTTATGTTTTACCGGATGTTCTCTAAGATAAGCTTCGCGTTCAAAACCGCAGGCCATCCACTTCGGAGGCACGTAACCTTCACTCTGTCTTTCGACTTCACTCGTGAAGCCAACTTCGATGTAATCAAGCTCTTTTGAATTTTCTTTGCGGATAAACTCGATATCGTATTTTTCGTCTTTTCCAGTCTCCGGGTCTTCATTCCAATCCTTCAGGCGATAGACAAAGGCCCTTTGGTTTTGAAAGGTCACTTGCTTTTGCCATTTTGTTTTTTCGCTGCTGATGAAAAAAGGAATGTAGCGCTCACCTGAGCGGTTGATCACCACAATATCTGCGGCAAATGAACTGGCGTTGTCATCTGCGGGTGTATTCAGGTCGCAAACTTGCAGTTCGATAGAGCAAGAGCCAAGGTTAAAACTTCCTTCATAAGGTCTAAGAAATTTAATGGCCTCAACGGCGCTGGTATTTTCTCTAATTGATTTCGAGCAGCCCCATCCTGCGTGAGCATAGGCCGGCAAAAGACTCGTTGAAATAGCTAAAGACAGTACCCAGTTTTTCATAATCACTCTCCAATATGGAGACGCTATTACAACCTGAGTGCCAAGTTTTTCGGCATGTAAGTGACTGATAAAACGACGAAGCGTACTTAAAACGTATCAAGTAAGGGTATGGTTGTATCATTTTAAATACAAGGAAAAGACAAAAAAAAGCCTCGCATAAAGCGAGGCTTTTTATGATTATTGAAATGAGATGGGATTATTTTTTGTTAATAGCGCCGTTAGTGATATTTTTAAGTTTTAAATACTCAGCTCTCTCGCGCTTTACTTTTTCTTCCTGGTCGCGCTTTAAGTCAGCAGCATCCGTGATACTTGCCGGCTCGCGCTCTTTACCTTTCTTAGCAAACTTCTTGTCACCAACTTTACCTTTAACAATCTTTTCAAAGATTGGGTTTCCTTTGTCATCAAGAAGAACCTTACCGTCTTTAACAACCGGAATGATTTCTTTAACCAGACCACCTTCTTCAATGTAAAAAGGTGCTCCGTTAAGTTCCATAATTCTGTTAGAAATCGTCTGAGTTGCTTTTTCCGATGTTAAACCATCAATTGTCGTAAGAACCAGACCTGAGGCCAGAGTTGTCGTTTTAACTCCATCGTTATTAGATGTCGAAGTTAACACTGCACCTGAAGAAGAGGCCACTGATCTTGAAATCGATGATCCAGATGTCGGTGAGGCCTGCGATGATCTCCCTGAATCAAAATTTTCAGCGGATTGTGATTTAGTCGTTGCCGACTCTCCTCTTGTATAACCCATTACCGGAGATGAATTGTAGCTGTTATAATTTGATGCTACTGATTTTTGTGCTTCTTGAGTCTGAACCGGAGCACTCGCGACGGCCGCTTCTTTTTTCGACTGAGACTTAAGGTCAGTGATCTGCCCCCTTAATTCTTTAATCAATGCATTTTCTTCGTCAATTTTCTTTTGTTTTACTCTGTCGGCCTCAGCAGCTTCGCTATCGGCCTTCATTTTCTCAACTCTTTCTTCAGCGGCCGAAAGACGTTTCATCAAGTCGTTAACTTTGTCGTTCATCGCACCAGAGGCAGTTGTTCCTGACGAAGAAGACTCTGAGCTTGTGGCCTCATCTTTTTTAGCATCTGGTTGAGTCAGCGCAGTCTGGTCCACGAAAGTCGACCCAAACTGGTTTGCATTGTATGAGTCTGCAAAAGTGCTGCTGTAATTATTCATTGGGATCTGATTGCTGATAGCATTGTTAAATCCACCGGCAAGTCCTTCTGTACTTTCCTCGTGAACCTGAATATCGCCTCCAGAGCTGCTCTCACCTAATGAGCCGGCCCCTGAACGAGAACTATCACTTTTACTAGTATAATATTCGCCGGTCTGCCCGATATAGTTAGTAATTGAATCTTCTCTGGTAGCGTCTTTTGTTCCACTATACTTTTCATGGCCATCATAAACCATACCACTAGTCATTGAAGAGGCAATATCTGTCTCTTATACACATCTGACGCTGCCGACGAAGGCTTCTGTGTA
>CAXHHE010000117.1:0-8993 GCA_964016365.1 uncultured Bacteriovorax sp.
AATAAATGTTGCGTACTCGGGAAATGTCGCTTCAAAATTTGAATTAAATCTTCTGTCGAATTCCTGAATGAATTGTAAAAAGTGGGCCCTTAGCCATTTATTTCTTTCATCGCTTTTTGTTGAGCATGCCCAGTTAACGACTCTTTCAAATTTTTTCACTTCATAAATTTCAAATGCAGGAAGTGATTTCATAAGTTCGAGACTAGCTAGTAGTTTAGCCTCCAGGCTTTCATCCAGAATATTAGCGCGAAGATAGTCTGGGTCTTTCAGATAAGAGAGATCAAGGACAACTTTCTTTCCTTCTTTTTTCAAACCATCCACCCAATGAATCATTCTTTCAAATGACCCAATAGAGAGCAGATTGAACGTGCACATCAGAATGACTCTACTTTCAGGAAGTGAACTAAAAAGCATGTTCATATTCTTTGTAAAACGTTCGAAATCAAGACCTCGCCTGATATAAGCTGATTCAGCACCATGACCATCCAGGCTGGTATAAGTTGTATAAGAACCAATGGCCTTTTTAGCGAGAAGCACTTTAATGTGCGCCATGAATTTTTCTAAAAGCTGTGGCGAGTAACTTAAATTCGTATTGATTGCCAGTTCAAGGTTTGGATTGGGATGATTTTCTAAATACTCCAGAACTCGGAAAGTATTCGACGAGAGAAGCGGCTCGCCGCCAGTGATTCGAAAAACTCGCAGGCCGGGAAGAATGTCCGGAAACCATTTCCAAAAGGCCGTAATGTAGGGATTGTCTCCCATAATTTCTTTATGTTTAGGCATGCGGTGTTCAGAGGGAAGATTTGGATAAGGTCCAAATTTCTCCATTTCGCGAGCAATAGAAGAACTCACATCTGAAACACAGTACATGCAATTTAAGTTGCAATCAGAGCTGAAAATAACTTCCAGGTAAGTGGGATTAACTGGTTTATTCCAAGGAGTATTTAGGGCTTTATCAAGTTTATCAAAGGCCCAGTGATCGATAGATTTAATAAAGCGGTCAGAGATATTTTCACCTGGAGCGTCTTCAATCTTCCAACAATACTCGCACTCTGGTGGGCGTACACCTTCTAGCATCATTTTACGCTGCTGCATTTTGAAGAAGGTATTATGTAGGGCTCCCGAATCGATTTCTAATTCTTTTAAGGGAATTTGATGTCTTTCAGGGTGATGGCAACTGTGAGTGAATCCACGGCTTAAATCAAGGGTCACTTGATACCATTTGGCGAGACAAAATCCGTGCGGGACTTTCGCCTTAATGTGCTCAATTTTCTCTAGTTGCTCGATGGCTTCCTCGCGGTGAGTCTTTTGTTGACTTTGATCTTTAGATCATAGAATAATTACTGAGAACTAGTAAAGCGCCTCGGACACTCCATGGTTGATCATTCTCTCAACATTCTAGAGCAGTTAAAAAATCAATCGGCGGATGTTGATCAAATTTTTTCATCTCGAGGTCTTAAAAAATCTTCATTCTGTGTCATGCCTTTTGTGAATATTATTTTAGAACCCAATGGAGACGTTGGTTTCTGTAGGCACAAAGGAACTAAGTTTCCATTTGGAAATATTAAACATCAAAGTCTTGATGAAATTTGGCAATCAGTAAACGTCCAAAAATGGAGAAGTGAGTTTCTTTCTGGAGAAGTTGAAGTCTGCAAAAAAGAAGTCATTGATGTCAAATGCAACCAATGCCCGGAGCTCAATAAACTTCTGCCAATGGCAGAACTCGATATTCATAATCCAAAAATTTTACGATTAACTGCCAATCTCAATGGAAAGTGCAACTTGCAGTGCCAAATGTGTGATATATGGAAAAGTCCGAAGGGCTTTTACACTGAAGAAAATTTTTGGAAGCCGGCCAGAGAGCGTTTTTTTAAAGACATTCAGGAAATTGATTTGCTTTCAGGTGAGCCTTTTATTCAGGCCGACACTTATAAACTTATTGATGAAATCACTGCTGTGAATCCAGATTGTCAGTGGACTTTGACAACTAACCTTCACTGGAAACTGACAGATAAGATTAAAGAGCAGCTGGATAGAATTAAGATCAAAAACATCATCCTTTCAATTGATAGTCTTGATCACGCTGGTTATGCCAAGATCAGGCATCCAGGAGATTTAAGTTTTGTTTTAAAGAATGTCGAAGAGCTTCTCCGTTATCAAGAAGAGAGAGTTAAAAAAGGCCTAGGCTCACTTAACCTAAGGCTTAATTGTGTTGTTCAAAAAGATAATTGGCATGAAGTAAAAACAATTATTAATTACTGTACAGAGAGAAGAATTATTCCTTTTTTAACTTTTCTATATTTCCCAGAAAGATTTTCTCTTCTTACTTTAGATCATGCTGAAAGAAAGAATATTCTTACTTTTTATTTTGAGCATCTTTCATCTACTGAAATGATTTTTGCTCAACGAGTGATCAGACCACTGGTGAGATCTCTAGATAAAATTGATTATGTCCAATACCTAGATAAAATGCGTGAGTCGACTCTGTGATTGTTCTTCTTCTTTCATTTTTCTTTTCTTATTCCCAGGCAAGTGAAGTCAATCTTTTTCCCAAGGCCTATTTTGATTCGGAAAAAGGTGTGATGGTCTATGGCAAAGTTATCCAAATCAAAGATGATAAAATCACCGGAGTTTTTAACCGCAATCAGGTAAAAACAGTTACTGAATTAAAAGACCTCTATTTACTTCCAGGATTTATTGATTGCCATAGTCATGTCCTTCTTGCTCAGCTCAAAGGTGAAACGGAGTTTGAAGACACTTTAAGCAGGGAAGCCCGCATGGCGCCAGCTGAACGAATTAGCAGAGCAAAGGGCTTTTTAAAAGATTACCTAAAGGCCGGTTTTACTAGTTTGTGCGATCTCGGCAATTCGGGAAGATTTCTTGATGCTCAATTAAAAAAACAAACAGAAAATGATCATTCCTTTCCACATCTTTATGTCTCGGGACCTGGGATTGCGACTCATAAAGGGCAATTTCCTGAGAATGCAAAAATGGGTGAAGTGAATAATGAGTATTCAATCATTGATGGCAAAACAGATATCGATAAATTGCTGCAAGGGTATCTCAATCAAAAAGTGGATATCTTAAAAATATATTTAGATAATAATCCTGGTATTGGTTCAATGGATGAAGTTGTCCTTAAGAAGATTCTCGATAACCCAAAGAGTAAAAAGTTTAGAAAAATTACTTACCATGCTTCTGAATTAAAGAGTTTTGAACTGGCCGAAAGAACGCCTATTGAAAGTTTAGAGCATGCCAATCAAATAACAGTGACAAGTAAAATTTCATCTCTTCGTTATGTAACACCAACAGATCAAGACAGTGAGACTTTAAAAGAGTTCAGTTATTATCGCGAGCCTTTTTATAAGGCCCAGTCTCAAAGATTAAAACAGCTCTATCAAAGAAAATTCGTTCTGGTTTTTGGACCAGATTTTTATTTTCATAATCCAGGTGCATTTAACCGCGCTCAGTATGTGAAGAGAACACTCAAAACTTATGTAGAAGCCAATATTCCCCGCGCTGAAATTTTAAAGGCCCTCACTTTGAATCCGGCGAGATCTTTAGGTGAAGAGAGTAAGGTTGGAGTGATTAAAAAAGGCGCTTATGCCAATTTGATTGGTTTTAAAAGAAATCCATTGGAAACGTTCGATGTGGTTTTTGAAGAACCTGTTGTGATAAATAGAGGCTCTTTTTTAAAATAGACTTAGCTCTTCTGCTGCTTTTGTTAGTCTTTGTGAAATGTCCGGCGCCAGGTGATCTTCAGATTGTTCAAATAAAAAACTCATATGCTTTTTAATTTGCTCAGGCCTATCCGTTGCTTGATTGCTAAAACAGCCCCACAATTCCCAGGCAATTGTTTTTTCCATGATGGCCGCATTCACAGCAGAGAGTTTTCTATTGAGAGGAAGATAACAAATCTTATTGTAGAAAAGGCAGTAAACAGCATCGCTCTCCGGGCATTCTTTATGGGGAAGTCCATAATAGTCGAGATAGTAACGGTATTCTTCAATAAATTTTTGTTCTTCGCCTAAAAGAGTTGCCACGACTGCAGGCAGTTCTTCCAATGATGTGAGTGGAGAATGGTGAGGAATGACTTCACCTAGTGTGTATCCAATCTTTTCAGGTCTTTGTGGTAATTCTCTTTTACTCCAGTTGGCCATCAGGAATTTGTGAAGAAAAACCACTTTATCTGCAAGCTCTGCTTTTTTTGCGATTTGATACTTATCCATAAGAACCGGGTCGCGCTTAAGTTCTAAAGGATTCATGAGAGAAAGCAGCGTGCGGTCCCTGGATTCATCAAAAAAAACAATTTCGCCCATGACCGGCAGGAGAGATTTAAGTTTATCGTGGGTTTTAATGAGGCGTAAAAAAAGCTCGGGCGTGCCTCTTTTCACCATAATAGTGACATCAATATCACTTTTTCCAAAGGCCCAGTAACCTAGCTTGAGTGAGTTTCTAAACCAGATATCCACAACTTCTGAATGCCTTTTGCGCATAAAGAGGCGATAGGATTTAAAAATTAAAAGATAGACCTGATAGAGCATACATAAAGAGTAAAGAGCATCGTTTATATAATCAAGGGCGGTCACGGAAATAATTTCCAGGTTCTTTTCTCCCTCGAGAATATTGTAACATTTAATATGGCCACCAGGTTCTAGAAGGTGGCGATCAGGAGGGAAGAGTCGATGTCTGATAGCGCGAAACTGATTCTCGATGGCAATTTGCAGGTCTTTTTTTATGATCACTTGCAAGAATTCAACACTCGCTCACTTTCTCCTCTCTCCACAGAAACGATTTTTTATTCAAGCCTAGTCATGGACAAATTTGGCAATTCAGAAAAATTCTTTGATCAGGTCAATGGTCGTGCCCGTGAAAAAATCCTTGGGATCAAGCTAATGGAGTCGAGTCAATTTCCTAGAGAGTTGCAAAAGAATGCACTCAAAGAAATTGCTGAAATGTCGCTTCTTCTCTGTGGATATTTTTATGATTCACTTAATAAGAAAATTATCGATGTGAAATATTATGAAGATGTCGGGAAGATTGCTTACACCAAGCTTAATTCATTTAGCCCCAGTGCTTACGATGTTCCGTCGTTTTATAAGAAAATGGCGTCGAATTTTTCAGATGTCACAATGCTCATGAGTCTGGTCTCCAAGAAATACTCTAAAGAGACCGACCCGGCATTACCTTGGTTGATCTTGAGAGATCGGCAAGTCTTTTAAGACTTTACCGATCTTCCAACTACGATTGTGTTCCACTTTTGAGAAAGGATTTTTTTGATATTGACCTGGAAAGCTTCATACTGAAGATCTTCGATCTCCTTGTTGCTTCTGTGGTAATAATCAAGTCCTTGTCCTTGAAGAACTGGAACCGAGTAAACGCTCGCAAAGTCTTCGTTTGTCTGAACGTTAATTAAATTCTGACCTTTGATCATGTTTTTAATACGAGTGAAGTCTTCTTCTGGCAGACCATGCTCTTTGATTCTGTTGATGATGTCCTTAATCGCTGCGATTGCAGGATTCACCTTATCAAATCCAGATGCCATATAAATCCCGAAGTATCCACCTTCAATTGCTGAGAAGTGAACCGGCTGAGCAGAGTAACAAAGACCCTGGCGGTCTCTTACTTCTACGAAAAGTTCAGAAGACTGACCTGAAAGGTGAGTCGTTAACATTTTCAGGTATAAATTCTCAGGTGAACCCATTTTCCCACAAGGGATACCGTAGAAGATTTGAGTCTGCTCACGGTTAAATGGGATAAAGCTTTCAACATTAACTGTAGATTTATACTTTTTGAAATTAACTTTTTGAGTCTTTCTTGCAGGAAGTTCTGCAAAAAGAGGCTCAAGCATCGCTAGAACTTCTTGAAGTTCAGCGTCTCCACAGTAAGTTAAAACCAGCTCTTTTGTTTTAAGGTTTTTCTTATGAGTATCAAGTAAAGACTTCTGGGTAATCGACTTTAAAGTCTTTTCTGTTCCAATTGGGCTTAAAGCATAAGGGTGAGTCCCAAAGAAAAGTCTTTGAACTTCTTTGAAACATTGCTTAACCGGATCTTCTTTCTGGTTAACGAGTGCTCTTTGAGCGAGTTGTTTTTCGTGGTTTAAGTATTTTGTCGGCATATCTGGAGAAACCAAGGCCCCTCTAAAGTGTGGGAAAAGTTCCTGAAGATTGTCACTTAATCCATGCATTAGAAGTCCGTAAGCATTTTTCCCAGAGAATCCAGAGATGCTTGAAGATTTTTCTTCCAATGATTTTTTAATTTTATCGAAGCTGATTTTATTGTGACCTTTTGTCAGCATGGCACTGATTAAGTGATAGCTTCCGTTTGTTTTAACTGTTTCTTCTGTAAGCCCGCCGCGAAGGTAAGCTTGAAGAACGAAAGTTGGAGTCATTTTATTCTGACGGTAGATCAGAGATACACCTGGCTTAATTTTAACCAGTTCAACTTGTTGATCTGAGTTTGATCTGTCGATTTTGTATTTTGCTTTAGCAGTTCCGCCTAAGCTTGCTTTAAGCTCTTTTAATTTCTTTTGGAAATCGGCCAGGTCTTTTTTAGTTTTTTGAGCATTAGCTTCTTTTGGAAGCTGGATGCTGATATGGACATCTCTCATGAAGATTTTCTTCAGAGACTGATTAACTGCATTGGGAGATGTTCCTTTGATCTTGTCGATAAATTCTTCTTCGCACTTGATATCGCCGTTTTGAGCGTAACTGTGCCCTAGAGAGAAAGCGTAAGACTCGATTGATTCTCTCTCATAAATTTTAGATGAAAGGTATTGGTTTTTAATTTTTGCCACTTCATCGTTTCCAAGACCTTCGTGTAAAGCGTCTTTCACTGTCGCTAAGAACTTCTTTAGAAGCTCTGGCATATTCTTATGAGGGAATACCAGTCTGATAAAGTGTGCTCCACCTTTGGCCATAAACATAGTTGATGAAGAAGCTACGTTTGCCAGCGTTTTATCCAGAACAAGAGCGTTGTGCAGTCTTGAAGTTTCACCGAAACCTAAACAGTTAATAGCAAGGTCTTCTGCAGCCGCTTCTTTTTCTGAGTAAGTTGGAGACTTAATCACCATCGTTAAAGTTGTCATACCAACTTCTTTCTGGTGCATATCAGTTGTCGCCTGAGGTTTCAGGTCGAATTCCGGGAAGTCACTTTGAGGCCCTTCAGGCAGTTGATATTTTTCAATTGTTTTGATGAGCTCTCCTTTTTCGCTCATGTCACCGGCAACGATTAAAAGAGCGTTTGAGAGGTTGTAAAAATTTTGTCTGAAATAATTGAGCTGAGCGATTGAGAAGTTTTTAATAGTTTCCTCACGTCCCAGAATTTGATGAGCATAAGCTCCTTCAAAGGCAGAGTTTTGCAGTCTAGCAAAAGCAAACTGGCTTGGGCTATCGATTGATCTTCTGAATTCTTCGAACACGACATTGCGTTCAGGAATCAGGTCTTCTTCTTTGAACATCGGGTGAGACACCATGTCCAGAAGGATATCAATTGAGTTCCCCATTTTTGTGTTGGGAGTGTTGATATAGTAACAAGTGTAATCAAATGATGTGAAAGCGTTGATCTCACCACCGAAAGACTCAACATCGTGAGCAATCAAGGCACCTGGTCTTGTTGCTGTTCCTTTAAAAAACATGTGCTCAAGGAAGTGAGCAATCCCTTCATTGTCAGTTTGCTCTAAGGCACTTCCTGCTCTAAACCAGATTTGTACAGTCCCGGCAGTTGAGCCTGGCTGATGAACAAATAGGGTCTTAAGCTTATTTTTTAAAGTGGACATCTCGTATTGCATAATAAAATTCCTTTAAACTTTTAATCTAGAACCAAACGTCTTATTATAGTCCCTAAAGGAAAGTATCTCCTAATAGAATTTCTCTATAAAATGGAAGTAATGTTTGATGTCTAATCCCGTTTCATCCCTCTATCTCCATTTTCCATTCTGCAGACATTTATGTAACTATTGCGACTTTTATAAAAAAGTTCCTACTGATAGAACAAATGATCTTGCTGGCTTTCATGAATATATGGAAAGCGCAGCAGTAGAGCACGAAAAGCTGATGAAAACGAACGGGTGTTCGTGGGCACCGCTTAAAACTCTTTACATTGGAGGCGGAACACCTTCTTTGTGGGGAAGTGAAGGCAGTGCTTTTTTGCAAAGCTTACTAAAAAAACACCACATCACATTAGCGCCAGATTGTGAGTTCACTCTGGAAGTAAACCCTGGAAGCTGGGACAAAGAAAGCCTGGCCCTTTGGGAGCAAGCTGGAGTAAACCGCTACTCATTAGGAATTCAGTCTCTCCAAAAAGAAGCGATTAAATACCTCGACCGCGTTCATAGTATTGAAGACGTTTACGAAACATTACAATTTTTCAAAGACAAAAAGGCCAATTTCTCAATGGATTTTATGCTGGGGCTTCCATACTCCGCAGAAATGAAGCGAGATGTAATTGGCGAACTTAAAAAGGCGCTGGAATATAATCCATCACATTTTAGCGTTTATATCTTAACGGTTAAAGATAATTACACTCACTACAAGGCCCTGCCCAGTGAAGAGTGGATTGAAGATGAATTCATGAAGGTAGCAGAGTTTTTAAAGTCGCAAGGGTTTGTTCATTACGAAGTTTCTAATTTTGCAAAACCTGGTTTTGAATCAAAACACAACTTGAATTACTGGAAGTCAGAGTCTGTCGCAGCTATCGGGCCTTCAGCAACGGGGTTTTTAAAAGAGGCAAGGCTTCGCTATAAATGGAAAACGAAAGAAGCGAAAGTTGAACTTGAAGAATTAGACGAAGAAGCTTTCCGCTTAGAAAAAGTTTATATGGCCATGAGATCTTTTGAAGGAGTCTCTCCCTCGTGGTTTAAGGATGAACAGGCGTTTTTAGGATTAGCAGATAAGTGGAATAAACACGGATGGGCCGCTCTTGAAAATGATGGCAAGGTGAGGTTAACACTGTCTCTTATACACATCTCCGAGCCCACGAGACGCTCAGTTATC
>CAXHHE010000118.1:0-8960 GCA_964016365.1 uncultured Bacteriovorax sp.
CACCCCAGACGCCTTCGTCGGCAGCGTCAGATGTGTATAAGAGACAGGAAACTCATAAGCGCTGGGCTTAAAACACCTTCCGGTCAAACATAAACGATCTTAGTCTTGCCGTTTAAGATTTGAGCTTTTGCTTTTTGGGATTCACTAAAACTTTGTGATGAATTTAAGAAAACAGATTCAACTCCGTATTCTCTTAAATTCATCACCTGATCCTGCATCAGTGAGATAAGCGGAGAAATAACCAGTGTCACTCCATCCAGGTATAAAGCAGGAATTTGGTAACAAAGAGACTTCCCTCCACCCGTTGGCATAATCGCCAGCGTGTCTTTTTTATCTAAAATAGAATTGATGATATTAAACTGCTCGAAACGAAATGATTCGTATCCAAAAGTCTCTTTTAATATCGAATGAAGTTTCTCTGATCTCATTGCATCTTTTTTATATTGTAAACAAGCTCTTCAAGCCCGTTGAGTTTGATTTCGTACAAAAGCCCCAAGAGCTTTCCCAGCTCTCCCTCAGGAAAGCCTTGGTCGTAAAACCACAGGACATAATTTTCTGGAAGCTCAATCAACGTGCGGCCTTTGTATTTACCAAAAGGCATAACAACTGTTGTTAACTTCACTAAGTCATTTTGTGCAAAATCCATGTGATTATTGTGCCTTGTAACACTTGAGTTTGTTAATAAGTTTTTAGGTTCTTAGAGCTTTTTTTGAGTGCTCGCCTTGACACTTATTTAAATGACCACATCTTAAGTAGTAAGAATGACTTATAAGAGACGTTCTAAGGGAGGAATAATATATGAACAAATTTGACAGCATCGTTGAGGGGTCTCTGGCCATCGCTCAGAGCGAGGCCCTAAAGAGAAAGCATATAGAGCTGACCCCATACCATTTAATTTTAGGGTTAATGAATAACCCTCAGTCGTTTTCCAATAGAGCGCTGAAAAAATACTCGAAAGATCTTGAGAAACTTTTAGATACCACTCCAACGACTAAAAATAAAATCGAAATGGAAAACCTAAGAGCATCAAGCAAACTTTCTGAGTGGCTGACATACGCTTCATCAAATGCCATTCAAAATGGGCGTGGTGAAATTGCGGAAACCGATCTTTTAAAATACCTGCAACAAATCGTTCCGGAGTTTAAGATCGACTACAATGATTTAAAAACGGAAAACGCTGATGGTGTAAGTGAGAAACCTACTTTCTTAACGAACCTGAATGAACTTGCCGAAAGTGGTAAACTCGATCCAGTTATCGGGCGCTCAAAAGAAATCCGCGCCGTGATGGAAATTTTAGGTCGCCGTGGGAAAAACAACCCTGTATTAGTTGGACCTGCCGGTGTTGGTAAGACGGCCATCGTTGAAGGTTTAGCTGATGCCATCGTAAAAGGAAAAGTCCCAGATGTACTGGAAGGTAAAACAGTTTACTCGCTAGATCTTGGTGCTTTAATGGCCGGTACAAAATACCGTGGTGAATTCGAAGAGAGACTGCAAGCTCTTTTAAAATTCATCAAAGACCAAAACGGCCAGGCGATTTTATTTATCGACGAGCTTCACCAATTAGTTGGTGCTGGTCGTACTGATGGCGCAATGGATGCGGCCAATTTACTAAAACCTGCATTAGCTCGAGGAGAACTGCACTGTATTGGTGCAACAACTCCCGAGGAGTATCAAAAATATATTCTCAATGACTCTGCTCTCGACAGACGCTTCAGAAGCGTTCCTGTAGATGAGCCTACCAAGGAAGATGCCATTGAGATCCTGATGGGAATCAGGGAGAAGATGGAGATTCACCATGGAATTAAAATTTCTGACCGCGCTATCTACGATGCTGTGTTTTTATCTAGCCAGTACATCACTGATAAAAACTTACCTGACAAAGCGATTGACCTTATCGATGAGGCCAGTTCCGCTCTCAAGTTATCAGCAGAAGCGATGCCCGCCGACCTCGTTGAACTAGAAGCAGAGATCAGAACCAAAAAGATCTATGCGAAGTCACAGGCAAAACCTGGTGACACAGAAAAAGAGATCGCGGTTTTAGAAGCGCGTTTTAAAGCAGAAAAAGAAAAATGGGAAAAAGAAGTCCTTGCCCTAAAACAAGTTTCGGAATTAAAGCATCAGCTTGACCGCTCGAAATTTGAACTGGAGCAAGCGCAACGAAACCAGGATTATGAAGCGGCTTCAAAGCTTAAATACTCTGTGATTCCTGAGATTGAGGCGAAACTTTCTCAATCAAACAACAACTGGGTTTTATCGACTCAACATATTGCCAATGTCATCTCGAGACAAAAAGGCATTCCGGTTGAGAAGATTTTAAAATCTAAGCAAGAGCAGATCTTAGAGCTTGAAAGTTACCTAAAGAACAAAGTGTTTGGGCAAGACAAAGCACTTAACGAAATCGCAGAAGTCTTGATTACCGCTCATGCAGGTTTATCAGACCCGACTCGCCCACTTGGTTCATTCTTACTAAGAGGTCCATCTGGTGTCGGTAAAACTGAAACCGCTAAGGCCCTTGCTGAATTTTTATTTGGTTCGCAGGAAAACTTAGTGCGCTTTGACCTTTCAGAGTTCTCAGAGAAACACTCAGTCTCAAAACTGATTGGTGCTCCTGCGGGATATGTTGGGTATGAAGAAGGCGGTATCTTAACTGAGGCCATCAGAAAGAAACCATATTCGGTTATCCTTTTTGATGAGGTGGAAAAGGCCCACCACGACTTCTCGGACATCCTGTTGCAAATCCTGGATGACGGACGTCTAACAGATAATAAAGGTCGCACCATCGACTTTAAGAACACGATCATTTTAATCACAACTAACTCGAAAGATTTAGAGCATGATTTTAAGCCGGAAGTTCTTGGTCGCTTGGATGCAATGTTAACTTACAACGCCCTTGATAACTCGATTATGACAAACTTGATCGATAAACAAGTGAAGCTTCTTAACGAGCGCCTTGAAGGAAAAGACCTTCACATTGAGCTTGATAAGAAAGTGTATGAAGAGCTTGCTAAACGCGGGTACGATCCTCGCTTCGGTGCACGTCCTCTTCAATCGGTGTTCTCTCAAATTGTTACTCGCCCTCTTTCAAAGAGAGTGCTTGAAGGGCATTTAGAAAAAGGGAACATGAAAGGTGTTTGGAAGGATGACAATGCTGAGCATGTGACTTTTGAAATGGTACAATAAAAAAAGGGCCCGCTTAGGGCCCTTTCTTTTTTTTAATTACTGATTAAATCCACCACAAGAAATAGACCCGTTCGATCCAGATTTGCAGCCATCGTACTGGCCTCCGCAAGACACAGTTCCATTCGTTCCGTACTTGCATCCATCATAAAGACCTCCACAAGAAACTGACCCGTTTGTCCCATACTTGCATCCATTGTAAAGTCCACCGCAAGAGATATCCCCTTTTGAACCTACTTTACACCCGTCGTATTTTCCACCACACGATACACTTCCATCACTTCCGTATTGGCAGCCATCATAAAGCCCACCGCAAGAGACTGATCCATTCGTTCCGTACTTGCATCCGTCGTAAAGACCACCGCAAGACACTGAGCCGTTTGTTCCGTATTTACATCCATCGTAAAGACCACCACATGAGATGTCGCCTTTTGAACCGATTTTGCATCCGTTATAAAGTGATCCACATGAAACACTTCCGTCTGTCCCGTACATACAGTTGTTGTAGCCATTGGCCATGACTAGTGTTGAAAAGCAAAGAAAAGCTAACGCTAAAAGAGTTTTCATGGAGCCCCCATTCATTGATGTTTTATCTGGTATATCAAAAAGAATAGGGCTTATAAACAAAAAAGGCGGAAGAGCTTAACCATCAATCCATGACTTAAGGTCATCAGAGATTTTTAACTGGCGTGCTTTCTCAGCGCGTTTAGGACTTCTCTCAATCCCTTGAGCATTCATCCCTAAAATATTGGCCGCAGCTAACACACTTCCTTCGCCACAGAATGGATGAACAATGCGATTAGACTGCGTGTGATTTTTGATGAAGTTTACAATCATCAGGCAATTCTCCAGCCCCATTCCTCTCTCCCAGGTTTTTTCTCCCAAGTCAGGAATAACATCGGCCGTAGATTTTCCTAAATCAAGCAAACGGACATTTTTTGAAAAACATAAAACGTGTGAATAAGCAGGGCGACCGAAAGTGATGTAGCCAGGCTTCACACGGCAAACGATTTTGTGCCAGAGAAGTTCAAGGCCTACTTCCTCAGCAGCTCTTTGAACGAGATAACCTTTATCAACCCAAACGCCTTCATACTTGATGTCTGATTGATAAAACACAACCACACCATCGTCTGGAACTTTTGTCATGATAAGCGCAGCAGTTGATTTAAACCACTCTTTCCATTTCTCTAGAGGCCATTTCGGAAACTCAGAGATATCTGGCATAGAAGCAACGAGAGAAGCTCCTTCAAGCTTCTCCTGGGCCTGTAACCATTCAATGGCGTCTGCGCAGACGACGTCGCGTTCTGGATTATTTTCCATAAACCTTTTCGCCGGCAATATAGACAGACTTAGTGGCGCGGTCGTCCCCTAAAGTCATCAGGATGAAAAGCACTTCGTTGATGTCTTTACAGAAACTCATTCTGAAATCAATTAATGGAGTCGCTTTTAAATCTAAAACTAAAAGATCCGCTTCCATCCCTGCTTCGATTGATCCGATCTTATCTTCCAGGTAAAGCGACTCTGCCGCTCCTCTGGTTGCCAGATAGAAGGCCATGACAGATGAAAGTGAGTATCCTTCAAGCTGAGCGATCTTATAAGACTCGTTCATTGATTGAAGCTGAGAGAAGCTTGTCCCTGCACCAATGTCTGTTGCCAGACCTACGCGCACCGGGCGTTTTTTATCTTTTGCTTTTGGAAATGGGAAAAGACCACTTCCTAAGAATTCGTTTGAAGTCGGGCAATGAGACACAGCAGAACCTGTCTCTTGCATTCTCTCCCACTCACTGTCTGTTAAGTGAATCGCGTGACCGAAAATCGAGCGCGCTCCCACTAGACCGTAATGGTCATACACATCAAGGTATCCTTTTCTTTCTGGATACAATTCTTTTACCCACTCAATCTCCCCTTTATTTTCAGAGATGTGAGTTTGCATATAAACACCCGGGTGCTCTTTCCAAAGCGCTCCAGCTAATTCTAATTGCTCAGGTGTTGATGTCGGTGCAAAACGTGGAGTGATAGCATAAGAAAGTCTTCCCTTCCCATGCCACTTTTTAATCAACGCTTTTGAATCATCGTATGAACTCTGTGCCGTATCTAAAAGCTCCGGTGGAGCATTTCTATTCATCAGGACTTTTCCGGCAATCATGCGCATATTGAACTTTGAAGCTTCTTCAAAGATCGCGTCTACTGAGTGCGGGTGAACTGTTCCATAAACCGCCGATGTCGTCGTTCCCGCACGGAAACTCTCCTGAACGAAAACCTTCGCCACATTTTTTGCGTGTTCAAAGTTTGCGAACTGTTGTTCAGCGATAAACGTATAATTGTTAAGCCAGTCGATTAACTGCTTTCCAAAAGCTCCAATGATCTGAGTCTGCGGGTAATGGATGTGAGTGTCGATAAAACCAGGAACAATCAGTGAGTCTTTATAAACTTTAACTTCAACTCCCGCAGGGATTGAACTCTTCAGTGAATCGTAAGAACCAAAAGATTTGATTTTGCCGTTTTCGATAATAATAAGCGCGTCGCTTTCATAGTGAAGAGCGGCTTCGTCGCCAACAAGGAATGGGTCTGCTTTAAATGTGACAGCGGGGCCACGTAAGATTTTTGTATTCATAGGGGCCTTTATAACATGCTGGAAATGAATCGACCAGACTTACCAGAGGAAGAACTCCTCCTATAAGTCTGGCGATAAAAAGATATTAGTTCTGTCTAATTGTTTTTAGGTTTCCATCGATCACGCTTGATACTGTTGAAGGATCAAGAGTTTCACAGTTGATAGCTTTTGCTACGTTTACGCTTCTATTTGGAGCAACTTGTACGAAAAGGTAAGCTAAATCTACGCTTTTCCCGTTAACTTTTACTTCTGTGTAATATTGGTTTCCAAGCTTGATTGTCTCTAACTTTACTTTGTTTACAACAGAAACCTTGCTGACCTTTGCTCCGCCTTCATTACATGGCTCGCAGTAATCTGTGATCACTGCATTCTTTTGAAGTAAAAGAGCTGCTCTTTCAGCTTCTGCCTGAGATACGGCCTGGCACTGGTCTGCCATTGCATTGATTGAAAAAAGAGTCGCGATTGTAAATAGGATTGCCTTCATATTTATCTCCTAGAGAGTGTGTTGTGTATGAAAGCGTTTTATCACAAATCGCGATTTGCCAATCGTTTTTGTAAAAATTACAGGGCCGTTCTATTTTCGTTCACAATAGGCAAGGAACGAATGCACGAGTTTTTGAACCTTTTCATATTGAGCAGGGTCCTTAAGGTTGCCCTCTTCATCAAAGGCTTCATGGGCCCTGGAAAGGCCAAAGACTTCCGGGTAAAGGTAATTGCCTAAATTTTCAAATGGTACACGGGCATGGGCCAGGCCTCTGATGGCCCCTAAGGCCCCAGGAGATGCGCCTAAAAGTAGAACTTGCTTCTTACTAAAAGGCATAGGCTTCACCCTCGAAACCCAGTCGATGGCCGTCTTAAGCACACTAGACATTGAACCATTGTATTCTGGAGTCGAGATAATTAAGACATCTGCATCAGCGATAGCAGTTGCCAATTTTGTCACTCCTTCTGGCATTCCTTTAGCTTCAAGATCTCCATCATAAACAGGGAGATTGAGCGGTTGCAAATCTAGTATGGTAGGCGTTCCTTTTCCTTCTTTCTCAATAATTTTCGCGACAACATTTACCAGCTTCTTATTAAGAGAATCCTTTCTCAAACTTCCTGCGAACAATAATACTTTCATGAAAACTCCCTTGATGATTTTACTCGGCCATTGTGGATAACTTCCAGAGTGAATGATTCAAAATTGATTCCATCACCTTTTTCGCCTCAGCACCAAACCTAATTTGCCTCAATTGTCTTACAAAAATGATTAAAACTAAATCAAAAGCTTGGCATGTTTCATGCTTTGCCACTTTTCATGTAATCAAAACATGGAGGATCTCATGGTACAAAACAAAAAAAACTTTTCATCGGGAAGAAAATTAGCAGAAGACACGCAAGACATGGATAGAAAATCAGGTGTGCGCCACACTGAAAGAGCGGCCGACACAAGTCGTTCTGGAAATCTAAAACAAACTGGAATCTCAAAAGACAAAGCGAACATCTCTAAAAGAGATATGGGTTCACGCAAATAGTTATTTGCTGTTGGACGTTGAGGTGCTCACTCACCTGGGCACCTCCTCAATAAGATAAAATATGCAATCTGGTTCTCACCTAACTAAAAATTTAAACGTTGTCAGTCTTTCAATATTTGGTATCGGTATTATCATCGGTGCCGGTGTTTATGCAGTTCTGGGAACAGCGGCCGGTGTTGCTGGAGACTCTTTATGGTTAAGTTTCCTTTTTGCCGCCGCTGTAGCTGTTCTCACTGCATTCTCCTATTGCGAACTGGCTTCGATGTACCCCTTTGCCGGGGCCGAATATATTTATCTCAAACGAGCGTTTCCTAAATTAAAACTCCCAACTTTTTTGTTAGGATTCGTTTTGTTTTTGGCCGGGGCCGCAACTGCGGCCACTGTCTCACACGCTTTTAGCGGATATCTGCAAAATTTTGTCGACGCTCCTGAAACTTTAGTTTCTTACGGGCTTCTCGTTGCTGTGACTCTGGTGAATCTCATGGGAATTCACACCTCAAGCCGCACCAATTTACTTTTTACGGCCATCGAAGTAGCTGGATTAATCGCTGTCATCTGGTTTGGTTTTTTTCATGAACCAAAACGCCAGATGGATTTCTCCGTAACCACAAAAACTTTTACTGTTTCTTCACTAGTCTTTTTTGTCTATTTGGGCTTTGAAAATATCGTCAACCTGGCAGAAGACACAGAAGAAGCTGAGAAGAACGTTCCCAGAGCGATTATCTGGAGTCTCGTCATTACAACTATTCTTTATGTGGCGGTGGCCATTGCCGCTTTAAGACTGGCGTCTCCTGAAGTCTTGTCATCGAGTGATTCTCCATTGGCAGATGCGATTAAAAACGTTGCTCCACGATGGGTCAACGTACTCAGTGCCATTGCACTGTTTTCCACTGCTAATACGGCCCTCATTGGTTTGCTTTCCATCAGCCGAATGGTTTATGGGATTGCAAATGAAGGGGACCTGCCCAAACTCCTGACTAAGACAACAGGTCAATCTGAGACACCCGTCTATTCTATTCTGGCATCCAGCTTTGTTGCGGCGATCTTTTTACTCTTAGGAGAATTGGAAATTCTCGCTCGGGTTTCAAGCTTCGCCGCACTTTGTGGATTCTTTATCGTCAATTCACTTTTAATCGGCATTCGTTATAAAGAGCAAACAATCAAAGCAAAATTTAAGTCACCTCTGAGCATCGGGCGCTTTCCCACTCTAGCCTTCATCGGTACTCTCTCGGTTCTCGCTCTTTGTACACAGTTTGAATTCAAAATTTATTTCATCACATTTTGCATGCTTGCTCTTGGAGCTTTGGTTTACTTCCTAACAAAACGTTTTAGTTAGTTTTTAATGCGCCATTCTTTTTTGCCTCGGCATATCTTACAAATTGCCCCATAAATAGCTTCGCAAATCTCTATTTCATAGGGTTATTACGCCAAAAGATTGGCACAGAAGATGCTTTATATAAAAGTGGAAGTCGAGCTTGAGTGTAGTGAGCGATTACTACAGCAATATGAAAGACGATTCTAACCTGTCTGGTACTTTTGTCTAAGATTGTCATCAGATAGGAAGAAAGTCCAACAATTGCAAACGGATCAAAAAAGAAAACGTGAAGACCAGCCTAACGTTCAATCTTTGAGATCTTCTTCTCGAGTACAGA
>CAXHHE010000119.1:0-8943 GCA_964016365.1 uncultured Bacteriovorax sp.
ACACAGAAGCCTTCGTCGGCAGCGTCAGATGTGTATAAGAGACAGCTTATGGTGGGGCTACTGTGTTTGCTTGCTGTAAACACAAACGAAGCTTTCGCTAAATCAGCAGATGCTTTTCATAAACGTTTTCAAGTTATCCGTTCAGACGACGGTAAATTAGTAGGGATCAGAGACAGGACTCTTCCTGTGAAGTTTTCTGTTGTTCCATATATCAACATGGTGAAGTCTCAGCTTAAAGCAGAACAATCACTTATGTCAGAGCAAAACCTGGCAAACGGTGAGTACGAAGCAAATGTTCGTTCAGTATTAGATGAAGACCGTGAGCTTCTTCTTGCTCAAGGCTACACTCAAGCAGAGTACGACCGTTACGTGCAGACGGTTGTTGATTCACTAAAGCAACTGGCCGTTGTAAACGTTGACGGAGTTTTCACGAACCCGGCATTCAATGAAGTTGTTTCAAAGTTCGAAGGTAAAATGACAGACGCGATTTTACTTCTGGACCCGACAATTCTTTCAAACGTTCAAGACCCGACATTCTTTTACAAGAGAAACGTAACTTACAAAGCTGTAAGCTGGGCCCTTGATTTCGCCAGAAAAAGACTGAGCAACATCCCGATGCTAAACACAGCTAGCTACGTGGTTGTTCAAGTTGAAAAACTAATCACAGAAAGAAGAAACTTCCACCAGAATATGCTTCTTCACTATCTTGAGAGCTTCGATGAGAAGGAACTTGGTTTAACTCACGATGAAGTGAACATGATCTGGTCATCAATCTATGAATCTCGCATTCCATGGTACGCATTCTGGGAATCAAGTGCAGCTAAGTCTAACTGGACTAAATACGGAGTGAACAACTTCTACGCTAATTTCAGAGCAGGAACAGCGAAGCTTCAAAAAGCTGGTGGACTGTACTCAGAAGTTAACGATCGCATGAACTACGCTTTCCAGCGCGTAACTTTTAATAATGAAAAAGTTGTTGTTAACCTTTTTGATAACGAGTCTATGCTTCAGTCTCGTCCAGCGGTTGCTTACAACTACGACCGTCCAACTCAAATTGCAAGAAAGCGCATTATGCTGACTCTTGCTCAACTTGGACTAAGCTTTGTTCCATTAAACGCTACTATTAAAGACACTGCAGGAAACTTCATCAAGTCTTACTATGCTAATCAGAAAATCACTGAGGGAGCACTGTACGGATACTTTGAGTCAATGGGTGAAGACTCTGGTATGAGACAAGTAAAAGCTCAATACCTAAACCCTTTCGATGCACTAGCAATGTAGTTTTCCTCATACAAGGCGGCCAATTAAATGGCCGCCTTTTTTTTATTTAAAATTTAAAAAATAAGGACATCCAATGAAAATTTTCGCTTCTTGCCTGCTGCTGGCGCTTTCATACAATGCTTTTTCTTACGACAAAGTTATCTACGGTGTAGATGACAGAAAAGATATTTTCGAATCAAAAAATACTCTCTACAAAACTCTTGCCCAGTCAACTGCGGCGATGATCCCGACGAACGTTTTAGAAGAACGTGAGGGAAATCTTCTGGAAATTACCGGAACAACTCTGGAAGAGGATGGAATCTGTTCAGACGCTCGTTTTGCTAAGCAAATCACAGCGGCAAACTGTTCGGGATTCTTAGTAGGAGAAGACCTACTAGTGACTGCTGGTCACTGTATTGAGTCGCTAAGTGATTGCTCGCGCTACTCATGGGTTTTTGATTACGCCAATACAACTGAAGAAAAGAAAACACATATTGTTCCGAAGTCTGCAGTTTATACATGTACACAAATCATTTCGCGCGCACTAGATAGAGCTACTGACAACGATTATGCTTTAGTTAAGCTTGACCGCAAGGTGGAAGGACGCCTTCCACTTAAAGTAAGAACATCGGGGAAAATCGCCAATAAGGCGGACCTGGTTGTTATCGGTCACCCATCTGGGCTTCCATCAAAAATTGCTGATGGTGCAGCTGTGAGAACAAACAAAAACAACTACTATTTCCAGGCGACTCTGGACACGTTTGGAGGGAACTCTGGATCGGCGGTTTTTGACTCAAAAACTGGTGTGGTAGAGGGGATTTTAGTGCGCGGGGAAAGAGACTATATCAGCGATCCGGTGAGAGGGTGTTCAATCCCTAAGGTTTGTAAGATGACAGAATGCCGTGGGGAAGATGTCACAAGAATCACAAACATCAAGGAACTGAAGGGTTTCACTAAGTAATAATTTCACGTTTTAGGGGAAAAACCTCTTAAAAATGGTAGGATCTGGCGTCTCGTTTTCATAGGAGAACATGTGCGCCAGGTCCTTTTTTTATGCCTCTTTTTCACTGCGCTTAATGGCCATGCTAAAAGCATCGACCTAAGCACTGTTGGCTCGATTTATGGAAAAGACGACCGCGAACTGGTCACAACTCAATCAACAAAAGAGATCCAGGAATTAAGCCGCTCAGTGGCCTTAATTGTCAGCACCGATCTTTTAGAAGAAAACTTTTTTAAGACCACCATCAAAGCTCAAACACTGCAAGAAACTCTGCAGATGTGTGTGGATGAGCGCTTCTCCAATAAAAGTGCGCTTCCAGGATGCACGGGCTTTTTAATCGGGCCGGACCTCATGGCCACGGCCGGACACTGTTTTCAAACCAGTGAAGACTGCATGATGAAAAAGGTCATCTTTGATGTCGACAGCAAAAAGCAAACAAAAAAAGGGTACAGCGTTTTAAACAGCAATGTTTTTAGCTGTCAATCTATTGTGGCGCAGTCTTTTGATGGCGAGAGCGACTTTACGATCATCAAACTGGACCGCGTTCCTAAAAAACGCCCGGCACTTAAATTAAACCTAAAAAATAAAATTGCAGATAACGCTCGCGTTTTTATGATTGGGCATCCATTCGGCCTTCCGCTCATGCTTTCAAAAAGTGCAAAAGTAAATCGCAACACCAGTGATCTCACCTTTACAGCAGGATTGGATTCGTTTGAAGGCAACTCGGGTTCTCCGGTTTTTAACGCCAGCACTCTGGAAGTTGAAGGTATTCTGGTTAATGGACAACAAGATCTTGTTTTAGATTCAAAAAATGAATGCTATCGTAATCTCCAGTACGAAGAGGACAAGGGCGCCGAAGGCATCTCCAGGATCAGCGGGCTTTTGCCTTATCTTCATTAATTTATACATTCAGGGATCGTTTTCATGGGACATGTAGGATTTGGATCTTACCGCGTAAGTATTAAGTCAAAAGTGCACAGAGAGTCGCTAGTTAAAGCGCTAGAGGCCGGCTGTACATTAATTGATACGTCTTCAAATTACACCAATGGCGAATCAGAAGAGCTGATTGGTTCTGTTTTAAGTGAAAACCCACAATATAAACCCATCATTGTCACTAAAGCTGGATACATACAAGGGCACGCTTTGCGTGTTTTAAAAGAACTTAATGACAAAGGACAAGCGCTGGAAGACCTGGTGGATTTAAGCGAAGAACTAAAACATTCCATTCATCCTGAGTTTTTAAAGTGTCAATTGGATCAAAGTTTAGAAAGACTAAAGCGCGATTCAGTGGATTACTTTCTACTACATAACCCGGAATACTATTTTCAAGCAGCAGGCTCAACTCAAGATGAGTATTACTCGCGATTAAAAAAGGCCTTCATTTACTGTGAAGAAGAAGTGAAGAAGGGAAGAATTAAGGCCTACGGTGTGAGTTCAAATAACTTTGTACTTCCACTTAACGATCCACAAGTAACAGACCTCTCTCGCATCTTTTCTGTCTTAAAAGAAATGAACGGTACGAATTTTAAAATGGTTCAATTTCCATTTAACCTGATTGAAATCGGAGCACTGGAAAAACTTGGCGATTACGGCGATGAGAGTTTACTTGAGCTGTGTATGGCAAATGGACTGACAACAGTCGTAAATCGCCCTTTAAACGCGTTTACACAAAATAAGCTAGTGAGACTAGCGACCTATGAAGAACAGACAAAAAACCTGGACGACAAGAAGGCACAGGAGCTTTTTGATCACGCCATGGGATTAGTCAAAGCAAAGTGGGATGATGCGGCCGATGAAAATACAACGGCAGATGACTTCCACGAAGTGGAGATGATTAAGCAGTTCACTGAACTTTGGAATAACCTTCCCACTCCGGATGCTGTAGACCAGGTTTATTACGGACACTTCTTTCCTTTCATTGCCCGCGTGTGGGGAGGTCAGGGTCTTTCTGCTGAACAGGCACAGCCCTTTTATCAATTGATGGAAACATCCTATTTATATTCCCGAAGAAATCTCTCAAATAAGGCGCTGGAGTTTAAAAAGCAAGCGATGTCTGTAGGGCTTCTGCCAGATGATGGCGAGAGACCTTTTTCAGTTATGGCCGTTGAAACCTACCTAGACTATGGTTTTGATTACATTCTTGTAGGGATGAGAAAACCCGAGTATGTCGATCAGATGAAGGCCCTTTTCTAAAATCATTCAGGCTCAGGGAAAATTTTGCCGATGAACCCCATGTTCAAAAACATATGGGGGACTCATGCAATTATCCAAAATCGTGCCTACGGCACTGGCCATCTTCATGTTATCAAGCATTCTAAGCGCCACAGAAGCAGCAGAAAAAGTTCTGTGTGTGGTTTCAAGCGACGTTGATAAAAACACCGGCAGAATGACTTATGAGATGGATGAAGACGGACGTGGGATTAAGCACATTTATATGGAAGCTTATGAAAACGGAAAACTGACAGAAAGAAAAGAAGTGGACATGAGCGAGATCAATGGGGATGGAATCATCCTTCACCAGAAAGATAAGTACGTCACAGTCAGATTATACAGCCATAACTTCGATGAAGAACGCGGTGGGGTGCTTTATTTAGATACACTATACAACGCGGTAAAAGGCGAGAGAAAAGAGTATCAGATTGAAGTGGCCAAAAACGCTCAATCAGAAATCGTGATGATGAATAACAAAAAAGAATTTAACAATATGAAGTTTATTGGAAAAAAAGCGCCGATCATTGGTGTGATCGGCATTGAAAAAGTGAATTTTACAAAAAATTAAATAGTGATGAAGCTGAACCCTTAAGCAGGTTCAGCTTCTTTTCCTGTTGAATAGTTTTTCGTCACAACCAGAATGATGATCTGAACTAAGAAGAACGAGCCTAAGAAGACTGCTCCACCTTCACTGAATCCGTAAGAGTGAAGTCCTGATGCCAGGATGTAGTTAACCCCAAACCATGCCATCATAACACTTAAGAAAGCAGCAGCTGTCACTGTCATGAAGCGGTCGTTTTTAATCCACGAAGTGTAGCGCCCGTGAAGGATGGCCATATAAAGACAAAGAACAATCAGTGACCATGTCTCTTTCGGGTCCCATCCCCAAAATCTTCCCCAAGAGTAATCGGCCCACACACCACCAAGAATAATCCCGGCAGCAAGCATCGTCGTTCCCCATTTTAGAGTTGTGTAGATGATATCAGCGTTTGTGTTTTCTTCTTTTTTATCCATCTTTCCAAGGCGGCGCTTGATAAGAACCGTATTGGCAAGAATCCAGCTCAGGGCCAGAGCACCATAAGAAAGAATAATGGTTGTCACGTGAGTTGATAACCAGAAGTTATCGCGAAGAACTGGAACGAGAGGCGAGATCGTCGCCGTTAGCATTCCGTTAGCGAAGTTGATCATCATCAGTGTACAAACGTTGTAAGCAAGACCCATGTAAACGAAAACTTTTTCGTTCTTAAAGTGACCAAGGATTAGACCTAATAAAAGGGCCCCCGAACCAGAGAAGAGAACTGTCTCGTACATATTGGTAATCGGTGCTCTTCCAGAGATGATAACTCTAAAAGTGATCAGGGTGATCTGAGCAACGATTGATAAACCGGCAAGACCAAGTGTGATCTTGAAGTTTTTAAAAAGAACCATTGAGGCCAGGGCCAGAATTGAAAGCAGCATCGCTACACTTGCCAGTCCTGCTTTAGCATACCAGTACTCAACCATGTACTTGTCGCCGAAAGCGGCAATATAGTCAGCTTTTGATTTTAGCAAAACGGGAAGAAACGGGTCACCTGGAGTCACTGCTTTTTGAGCGACAACTTTATCTTCTGTTAAAAAAGTTGTCAGTGGTGACCAATTTAAACTTTTGCCTTGGATGTCGGCAAAGAGCCAGTTGTTTCCACTTTTGATTTCTTTATAAAGGAAGATGTTGTCAAAAAGTTTTCCCATGGCCTTCTTATAAGAATCGTTTCCTTTTCCCATTCTGGCCTCATTTCTGATTTCGTCTTCCTTAGTGATAAGAGTTTCGTAATCAATTTCGTGAGTGTCGTTAGGTAAGCCTAAAAACTTCATGGCATCAACGTGATCGATGCGCGCCATAAGTTTTAAAGACACCGGAAGACCCATGCCATTTAGAGACAGAAGGCAGTAAGCTTCAACCGCAGAAAGGTCTTCTACTTTTGCTTTTCCCGTTAAGGCCTTCATCGCTTCCGAAGCGTGTACATAAAGAGGTTTGATCCTTCCGCCTTGTTGAATGGGCAAGGTTTCCAGTTCTTTTTTACAGAAGTAAGTCTCCATCCCGTGAGCGCTGAAAGTGAGTAGAGAGAGCAGGATTAAGATGAGAGTTTTCATTAGGCATCAGCTCCTTTTTCTTTTTTTCTTTTGTTCAGATTGTAGTGCCAGATTCCACCGAGCACGAGCATTAGCGATCCTAAATATTTTAGTTCGCGTCCCTGGTCGACGTTTACAGCGAGTGTCGAGTGATAATTTCCACCGCTGTCTTGAGAATAAGAGGCCTGGTAGAAAGTGTATCCCGAATGTTTCAATGGATTGTTCATAAAGACGTGGTGATTAGTCATCTTGCCATCGTCAAAAAGTTTAACGAAGGACTCATAACTTGCCGGGTTGTCTGTTCCCGGGTCTTTGTCCATTTTAAATTGTGAAAGTGCCACTTCAAAGGGAAGAGTTAAGCTCTCTTTGGTCACTTCGATAATAACTTTTTTCCCGCCAATAATCAGGCTTAGAGGAGAGTAGTTGGTCGCCCAGTATTCTTTCCCCATGATCTCAAGTTTTACCGCGCGGATATCACCTTTAATAACCTGTCCGTTTTTTTGAATCGGAATAGTCGAAACCGGAAGATTAAAAGGAACAAGTCTGTCCTGGTGGTCGACTAAAGAAATCTCAGCTCCCATCCAAGGAAGGCCTACAGTCGGTCCTTTTAATTCGATATTGTGAACTAACCACTTTTTGTCATCTTTAGAGTAGAATGCGAGCTTTTTCCCAAAGAGAAACAGGTTTGGTTTATCTTCAAAGATTTTTTTAGAAAAAGAACGGATGATCGCTTTTTGATCAACCTGGAAATTAGCATCAACCGGAAATGGTGAAAAGTCCGGGAAGAACGTCAGGAGTTTTCCATCAACCGGGTAAACCAGGAAACGGTTATTAGCGCTCGTTGTTTTAACCGGAAGTCTTTTTTCCTCAGGTGTAAAACACTCAGCAGTTTCAGAGTTCCAAATAATAATGCCAGACGGGTTTTCTTTTTCAAAACAAGTCGCCAGGTTGGCCGGCATGTAGTTAAAAGTCAGAGGGCCCATGCTCATTGTCGATTGGAATTCTGAACTTGATTCCGGGTGAAGAGTCAGGAGGACTTCCTGCTCAGCAAACGGGTTTTTAAAATAGTATTTAGAAGACTGCACTGGAGCATTGGCCGGGTATGAGTTGATAGCGTCAGTCCAGACAAATTTTCCTTCGGCAAAAGGGATGTACTCAACGACGTTGATCCCTTCGTACTCTTGGTTGATGTTGGTTGAAAAAGCACTATAAGGAAGCTCTGTGGTGACTTGTTTTCCTTCTTCCGGGTAAGTCATTTTCAAAACATCTTTAGAGAGGATAACCTGGCGGTTAGGTTCATTTGGTGCCAGTGTAATACTGCCGTCAATTCCGGCAATATAAGTGATCATTGAGCCTACACCTATAATGATAAGGCCCGCATGAATAGTGTAGAAACCGTAGAGTCTTTTTTTCGGCGGCAGTCTTAAGAAGGCCGCAAAGATAATCGACATGAGCATCCCGAATTGGATGAACATGAAGTAAAAAGTTTTGTAAACGGTGCGGTTAGCGAAGTCTGTTCCGTAATACGATTCGAGAAATGTTCCGATGATCATAGCTAGGGAAAAAAGTAGAATGATGATGACGGCGAATTTCAGGCCGCCAATAGTGCGCTCAACTCTGTTCCAGTCTACGTTCCAGTCTATTTTAAATAGTCTTTTCACAGTGAGTCCCTAATTGAATGTATGCTTTTTTATATCACAGTCGATATGGGCTAGGAACGAATAACTTTCACAACAAGCATAAGAATTCCAAAGAGTATTGGCTGATGAATCAGGTAAACAAAAAGGGAGTGCTTGCCTAAATAGTTCAGAGATTTAACTAGTGAATTTTGAGGGAACTCGATTCGCTGGATACCTTTGTGCGCGGCAAATATCCCGAGTAAACTAGCACCAACCCAGGGAAACGGTGAGATATAGTCCCACGAAGAGTGGGGAAGTTGAATCCAGGGAATTGTTTTATCCAGAGTGATCGATGGGATGAACAAACATAGACCTATAATGAGTGCTTCCCGCGGACGTTTTAAAAAAGGCAATGACATGACAGAAACAACGGCGATCGAGTGCAAAGTGCCAAAATAAATCCAATTATTCGGGAAGAATTTGTAAGTAACGACGCTGATAACGACGGCCCAGAAAACAATCAGTAAAAGGCGTTTGAAAAAAGGCTTCCACTTAATGCCATCGCGATGAGCGAGAGTGAGGGCCACTCCAACGGCAAAAAGAAAAAAAAAGACAATTAATCGCGGGAAAAAATACCAGAACGGGTGATGGACAATATCAAAACTCACGAAGCCAAAATAATCCAGGTCAAATGAGAAGCTGTCTCTTATACACATCTGACGCTGCCGACGAAGGCTTCTGTGT
>CAXHHE010000120.1:0-8890 GCA_964016365.1 uncultured Bacteriovorax sp.
AGATAACTGAGCGTCTCGTGGGCTCGGAGATGTGTATAAGAGACAGCCTAAAGACGTTAAACTGGTGATCAATTTCATGGAGATTTATACCTATATTTCCACGTCATTTTCCCCGGCAATCTCCCCTAATTTAAGCTTTAAAATCAGAAAATGGGGCATCCCTTTCATCAACCGCATTCACGACATAAAACTTAATGGAAAAGCACTTTCCGACTACGACAGGCCGATTAAAATCGCCACGAATAAGTTTGTTGTGATGAATATTGAAACCGTGAAGAAAATCACCCGTGGGTTTGTGGATTTAGTGCCTAAAACGAAAACGGGTGAACCAGTAAAAGACTACGTGGTTCACCCGAAAGAATATTTACTTATGATCGAGCACTTTAAAAAGCACCCGGGTTATTATTAAGCTACGTCTTCATCCTCGTTATAATCTGTCCAAGCAGACTCTGGATCAAGAATCACAACATCAGATGCCTGACGATGCATTTTGTTGTATTTTTCTTTCTTTTTGAAAACTTGTTTTTCGATTTTTTCCACAGCTAAATCGATACTGTGGTAAAGGTTTTCAGAGAAGGCCTTTGCGTGGTATTCGCAGTGTGGGGCGTGGTAGTAAATCTCAGCAAAGTGCTGACCATTTTTTACATAACACGACCATTTCATCGTTCCTTTATCCTTGAAAAATTTTTCAAGCTTTGCCGAAGCTTCTTGAATTTTTGCATCCAGTGCAGCTGTGTGTTCTAAGTGTAAAAATGATGTAGTAATTTTCATAAAATGCCCTTCTTTTCGTTTTTGTCTTTGCCCCGCAAAGACAACATGTTCGTAATAGAAAACGCCTTTGTCAGATAACTCAATCTTTCTGCTTTCGTTTCGATGAAGGTTCGATTCCTAGCATCTCACGGTACTTCGTTACAGTTCTCCTTGCTACAGTAAGGTTCTCTCTTGCCAAAATCTCCACAACCTTTTGGTCAGAGAGCGGCTTCGTTGGATTTTCTCCGTCGAAGATTGCCTTAATTTTCAATTTCAGTACTTCACTCGCAATGTCAACACCGCCGTCTTTACCTCCAATACCAGTGTTGAAGAAATATTTAAGTTCAAACGTCCCTAATGGGGTGTGCATATACTTGTTAGTCGTTACTCTTGAAACCGTCGACTCGTGCATTCCGATTTCATTAGCAACATCTTTTAAAACCATCGGCTTTAAGTGCTTTGGACCCTTCTTAAAGAAGTCCTGTTGTTTTGCCACGATGGCCTTCGATACTTTCTCAATGGTTTTTTGTCTGTTTTGAATAGACTTAATCAACCACTCAGCTGCGCGAAGTTTATCCTTTACGAACTCACTTGCCTCATCGGTTTTATGGCCGGCACCTTTCTTAATCATTTCCTGATAAAGCTTAGAGATTTTAAGACGAGGAATCCCTTCGTCGTTAACCTGAACCACAAACTCTCCACCAGCTTCCACTACATAGATATCCGGAAGGATATAATGAGTGTCTGGAGTCGCTACCAAGCGCCCTGGTTTCGGGTGAAAGTTCTGTAAAAGAAGTGAAGTTTTCTTCACCTGCTCAACAGTCACTGCCAGTGCTTTTGAGATTTTTTCAAAGTTTTTCCCTTGAAGATCTTCAAGGTGATCGCGGATCAGTTTTTCCAGAAGAGGTGATCTCTCTTCTGCAATTCTTGCCTGAGCAAGTAAACACTCTTGTAAATTGCTCGCTCCACACCCTACCGGGTCTAAGCGCTGGATAATTTCCAGGACATCAAATGCATCTTCGCGCTCCAGACCACTTTCAGCGATCAGGTCTTCGAAGTTTACATCCAGGTATCCGTCGTCGTTGATGTTTCCAATAATCAGGTGAGCGAGTTTCCACTCTTCATCTGAGAGAGTTTCCATCTTAAGCTGCCACTCTAAGTGTTCAGCAAGAGTCATCCCTTTTGAAACAATGTTTTCATAGCTTGGCATTTCATCAGGGTCACCTGATGATGTCGCCATATTTGGAGTTGATGAATTTGAGTTGAATGAGTCTGCATATGAGTCCCAGTCAAAATCATCTTTTTCTTTCATGAGTGGTGCTTCAGAAAAATCTTCTGAAGTTGCTTCTCTGACTTCGTTGTCGTTTTCAGCTTGCGCTTCTACATCAACTTCGCCACCTGCTTCTTCGAGCATTGGGTTCTCAACCATCTCTTCCGCAATCACATTGGTCATTTCCAAGTGTGTAAGGGTTAAGAGTTTGATCGCCTGCTGAAGCTGGGGTGTCATCGCCAGGTTCTGAGACTGTTTTAAGCCCTGTGAAATTTTAATGGCCATAAGCCCATTTGAATTACATCCTGAATTCTTCTCCTAAATAGAACTTCCTTGCTCTTTCGTCGTTAATTAATTCGTTCGGTGTCCCGCTAACCAATAATTCACCACTGTTCATAATATAAGCGCGATCCACAATTCCTAATGTTTCGCGTACGTTGTGATCAGTGATTAATACTCCAATATTTCTCTTCTTCAGCCCGTGAATCAGTTGTTGAATATCAGCTACTGCTAATGGGTCAACCCCTGCAAACGGTTCATCAAGAAGAACAAACTTCGGCTCAAGCGCCAGCGTTCTGGCAATCTCCACGCGTCTTCTTTCTCCTCCTGAAAGGGCCGATCCTTTCGAAGTTCTCACGTGGTTTAATTTAAAGTCCTGGATCAGATTTTCCATGGCAGTCATTCTTTCACGTCTGTTCATCGATCTGTTTTCCAGTACTGCTAAAATATTCTCTTCAATCGATAAGTCTCTAAACACCGAAGCTTCCTGAGGAAGATAGCCGATTCCGTTTAGTGCTCTGATGTGAATCGGTTCTTTCGTCACATCTTTTTCACTCATTTGAATCTTGCCTTCGTCTGCTCTCACCAGACCTACCATCATATAAAACGTTGTGGTTTTACCCGCACCGTTTGGCCCTAACAGTCCTACAATCTCACCCTGGGCCACTTCTAAACTTACGCCTTTAACAACTGTTCTTCCGCCGTAAGTTTTCTTTAAATCAAAGGCTTCTAATTTCACTTCATCCATTAAAGTTTTTCCTTCTCACGTTCCAATGTGATGTTTGTATTGGCGTCGTCAACCTCAACTGTCTCAATATTCTCGCGAATGATGATACGGTTTCCTTTGATAACATCCCTGCCTTGAAACACTTTTGGAAGTCCTGTGAGTACTACGCGTTTCTCACTAATAAATCCTTCAAGTTTCTCGGCAAAGGCCTTTCTAACCAACGGTTTTCCGTCCATGGTTAGAGTCTCCTGTAATCTCACATCGTCAGAAAGTGAGTAATACTTGAGCTTTTTATTATAGTTTTCCAGGAATACCGTGCCTTTATTAGATGAAGCGTCTAAGTTCCCTTTTTTAAAGGCCACATTCCCTTTCATTTCCACCAGGCTTTCCGGGGCAGAGAGGGTCAACAAATCTGTTTTAAAGGTCACATTTTCTTCATATTGGCGCGCTCGCTGAACCTGGCCTCTGACATTCTTTTGGTATTCAAAGAACTCCTGTTCCGGACGGTACACGGCAAAGTCGGAAGTGATCGAGAGCTGGTCTTTTGTTTTAGCATCAAGGCTATTAGTCTTTACATTGCCAGTGGCTTCCATGTGCTTACCACCGTTGTAAATATTCATCTTATCTGATTTTAAATTTGAGGTGCCGACTTTTACATCAACAGTATCTTCCAAATAAAGTTCTTTGTTAGTCATTAACCCGCGTGAGTTTTTAGCACTAAAGAAAATAGGTTCTTCTTCGAGACCTTTTTGGTTTCTACGGTAGATGACACCATTGGGATTGAATCCAATGACGACGGTGTTTTGTGCTGAAATTGTCAATTCACTTGCCTCTAATTGTAAAAATGGTTTTCCACCATCGAGCAAATAGTAATCTACAACTTTAAAATAACTCTCATCACTGTCTTTGTTTTTTACGGGTTCAGAACTTTTTTCGGCGGAGTTATTTTCACTCTCATCAAAGTGACCAACCCAAGAATAAACCGAAAGCCCCGCGGTAATCAAAACGAAAAATGCGATGATTGTATATTGGCCTAATTTCAAGCGTATTCCCCCATCACATATCTTATCGCATTTCCTGGCCTAAATCCTTATAAAATTAAGCATTTATTTTTTCAAATCAGCTCTTACATTCCTTGCTAAATGTGCTTAATTTCAGGTACACTTGAGCATATTAATCAAGCTTTAAACAAGGTTGTTTTGTGTCATTGAAAGACTTGCAAGCGATTGTTGATTCCGGGACAAAACTGACTCCGATGATGGATCAGTATTTTCAAATCAAAAAAAATTATCCAGATACACTTCTTCTTTTTAGAATGGGCGACTTCTACGAAGTTTTTTTTGAAGATGCGAAAACAACTGCACGCCTTTTAAACATCACACTTACCCACCGTGGAAAGATTGGCGACACACCAATCCCAATGGCGGGAATCCCGCACCACGCAGCTCCTGTTTATATCGACCGCATCACTAACCGTGGTTTAAAAGTGGCCATTTGTGAACAAATCCAAGATCCAAAAGATGCCGTTGGAATTGTTAAACGCGGAGTCACTCAGGTTGTTTCTCCAGGAATGCCTTTTGACCTGGAAAAAACTCAAGGACACGATCACCGCTTTATGGTGAGCGCGTTCAAAAAAAATGCGAAGTACTATTTAGTCGCTCTCGACTTCACCACTGGAGATTTCAGTGGATATAAACACGACAACTTCGAAGAGTTCGTTGAGAACCTGCGCATGCTTGCTCCTCGCGAGTTCATCACTTTCATGGGCCAGTGGAATGAAGGCCAGGAAGCTAAAGACATTGAAGCGATTCTAAATCACTACGATGTTTTAAAAACTCACCTGTCAGAAGAATACTTCAATCCAAAGTTCACTGATATCTACATTGAAAAAATCATTCCGGGATTTAAGCGCGATAAAATCATCAAACTTGATGAAGACGTTTTAAATCCAATCGGTGCTCTGGCCTACTACGTTTGCTCTACTCAGCTTCTAGAGAGCTTTATTCACATCCGTCCGTTTAAGATGACTTCGCAAGCGAATGTGATGAAAGTGACTCTTCCAACTTTAGTGGGTCTGGAAATCCTTCCAAAGTCGCGCGAAACATACCGTGAATCACTTTTAGGATTCTTTGATAAAACAGAAACAGCAATGGGTGCTAGATACCTTCGTTCTCTGTTTTCAAATCCACTCTTTGATATGAACGCCATCACTGAGCGTTTAGATATCGTCACAGCACTAACTGATAACGACTCTCTGATTAAGGACCTCAAAGTTGAACTCTCAAAGATCCGCGATATTGAGCGCATCCTGGCAAAGATCTCAATGAACAAAGGTTCTGCTTCAGATCTTTTAAACCTGGCCACTGCGATTAACTCGTACACGCAAATTTTAAAAGACGTGAAGACTCTTCCGATCAAAGCGGTTTTAGCTCCAGCTGAAATTAAAAAATTAAGCGCGATTGCTGAAGACATTACTAACACACTAAACGATGAAATCGGAGCAAGCCTTGAAAAAGGAAACCTGATTAAAGAAGGCATCAATAAAGACCGCGATCGTTTAGCTAAACTTCACCTGAATGTTGCTGAAGAATTATTGAAGATGGAAAACCGTCTTAAAGATGAAACAGGCATTCTAAAATTAAGAATTAAATCAAACAACGTTTCCGGCTTCTTCATCGAAGTTTCAAAAGGAAGCACAGTTAAAGTTCCAAAATATTTTGAAAGAAGACAGACACTCGTGAATGCTGAACGCTACACGACTCCTGACTTGATTCAATTGGAAAAAGAAACAATTACAGCTCAGACAAAACTGGAAAAACTAGAAAGAGAAATCTTTAAAGGCCTTATCCAGAGTGTTGCGGACATGAATCACTCAGTGCTTTTAATGAGTGAGCACATTGCTTTCATCGACTCTTTTCAGGGTCTGGCGGCCATTGCTCTTTCGGAAGGATTCACTCGTCCAAATATCAACGAGAAGAAACAAGTTCTAAACATTAAGCAAGGCTTTCACCCACTGATTAAGTCTTTGATCAAAGACCAATTCGTTTGCCACGATTTAAATTTAAATCAGGACGCGTACTTTGGTTTAATCACCGGTCCCAACATGGCCGGTAAGACAACTGTTATGAGAGAAGTTGCGATCATCCAGCTTCTGGCACAGATCGGCTCTTTTGTTCCAGCGAAATCAGCAGAGCTTGGACTTTGTGACTTCCTTTTCAGCCGCCTTGGTGCAAGTGACGACATTTTAAAAGGTCAGTCGACATTCATGGTGGAAATGGCCGAGACCGCAGAAATTCTTCGCCACGCAAGTTCTAAATCACTTATCATCCTGGATGAAGTTGGAAGAGGAACATCGACTTACGATGGTCTTTCAATTGCCTGGGGACTAGTAGAACACTTCATCGAAAAAACAAAAGCACTTACTCTTTTTGCCACTCACTACCACGAGCTTATCGATGTGGTTCAAGGTTACAAAACAGCTAAGAATCTGACAGTTGAAACAATCAATCACAATGGAAACGTACAGTTTCTTTACCGCTTGATTGAGCAACCTGCTTCACAAAGCTTTGGGATTTACGTTGCAAAACTTGCTGGTCTTCCGGCCTCAGTTCTTGCCCGTTCAGAAGAGATCCTTCACCAACTGGAACAGAACCACTCTAACCCGATTGCACCTCCTGCTGAGGCGATGAGTGCCGCAACTTTAAAACCGAACAAGAACGCTCAGCTATGCTTCTTTGATGGCATTATTGCCGAAGTAGAGATCCCTGAGCACCTAAAACAGCTGGAAGCCGACCTACAAAAACTGGATGTTATGAGAATGACTCCAATTGATGCCCTTCTAAAGCTCAATGAAATGAAGAAAAATCTAGAAATTCAGTAATCTTTTTCTCATCTTTTAGCGCCTTATTTCGATAAGAAAGTAAGGTGCTATCAGAGGAGGAAAGCATGATTCAAGATATGTCAGTATTAAAAAAACGCGTTTATGCTTTCACTGCCGATCTTTCAATCATCGTTGTTTCCAACTATTTTTTAATGGCAGCTTTCACCCACTTCGTGCAGACAGTGTTCTTTCACTTTCCGATGAGAATGCAATTATTCCTCATCAACAAAATGGGAGTTATGTCATCAATCTCTTTGATGTCACTAACCTTTGCTTATTTCTCGCTCTTTTACTACGTCACTAACGGACGCACGATGGGTAAAACCCTGATGGGTCTAAAAGTTGAGAACGCTGATAAGAGTGAACTGACACTGTGGCAGTCTATGTCTCGTGCCCTGGCCTATTTTACGTGCGCGATGTTTGGGTCTTTCCTCTTCGCTCTTTCTTACATCAGAAAAGATCAAAAGAGCCTTGCCGATGTTTTCTCAGGTACGTATGTAAGCCTGGATACACCAGATAAAGATGCTGGTACTGAATTTGAACTGGCACTAGTTGAAGCTGGTGACGCTGAAGCGACAATTGATAAATCATACTACGACGAAAAAGAAGCTGCTTAATACTGGAGAGATAAACAGAAGTTTATTTCTAGTCTTGGTGATCTTAGTAAAAACATAATTTCATCCGGCCCAAAAAACAAAAAAGCCTCCAATAAAGGAGGCTTTTTATTTTGTGATTACTCAAGCATTGATCTTAACATCCACGCTGTCTTCTCATGAGCTTCCATTCTTCTTGTTAGAAGGTCAGCTGTTGGTTGGTCATTTGACTCATCAACAACCGGGAAGATACTGCGTGCAGTTCTTACCACTGCCTCTTGACCAGCTACTAGTTCAGCAATCATTTGCTGAGCGCTCAGGTCTCCATGAGTTTCTTTAATTGAAGAAAGCTTTGAGAACTCAGTGTATGTCCCTGGAGCTTTCACACCAAGAGCTCTGATTCTTTCTGCCACTTCATCGACGGCTAGAGCTAGTTCGTTGTACTGCCCTTCAAACATCGTGTGAAGAGTTTGAAACATTGGACCAGTTACGTTCCAGTGATAGTTGTGAGTCTTCAAATAAAGAGTGTAAGTGTCTGCTAAAAGTCTTGATAGACCATTGGCAATTTCAACGCGATTTTTTTCATCAATTCCAATATCAATTTTAGTTTTCATAACAAGTGTTCTCCCATCGTTGTTATTAGTTGTTTGTATTATAGGTTATTAAAGATAATTACTAAAGCCATTCCGCTTAAAAAGCTTGGTTTCATCAGGAAGCGATAACTTCCTTCTTTCAATTTATCAGCGAGTTCTCCAAGAACCACGCTCATCATTGCTCCACCAGCGAAGGCCATTAAAATCGGAAGCACACCATCAATTTGTGAACTCATATATCCACCGATGATCCCGCCAACTAACTCAACGACACCAGTCAACATATTGCCGAAGAAGGCCATGACTGGGTTTACTCCAAGGGTAATAAAGCTAAGCGCTGTCGTGAATCCCTCTGGAATGTTTTGCATAGCAATTGCACTCAGAAGAGACACACCTTGAGATCCAGGTAAAGTCATTGATGCCCCAGAGGCCAGCCCTTCCGGAAAATTGTGCACCATCATCGCGATAACAAACAACATGGCCTTTTTATTTTCACGGGCATTTTCATTATGTCTTAAAAGATACTCTAAAAATTTACCTACGGACTTGATAAAGATCACTCCTCCAACTAAGGCACAGCTCACTATTAAGAACTGGAAGTATCTCTCTGCACTGAAGTAAACTCTCTCATATGCTGGCCAGATCAAAGAGAAGGCCGCTGCCGAAAGCATTAATCCAGTAACAAAATCCATATTAATGTTTTTTAGAACCTTCCCAATTTTAGAATCTTTGATTAGGATCGGAGCACCACCGAGTGTCGTTGCTAAACCAGAAACTCCACCACCAATTAATCCTAAT
>CAXHHE010000121.1:0-8794 GCA_964016365.1 uncultured Bacteriovorax sp.
AGAAGAGTCTTCGGCATGAAGAACCTTTACTTCACCGATTTTCACACGGTGGTTGAAGCGTTTTTTGCTTTCATATGGATCAAGAACAGAGACTACGCGGTAAACATCAAGGACGCTTCCTTTTTTCACACCTTGGTTTTTACCCATGTCTACATAGAAGTTCTTTCTGATAATTTCATCTTTATTGCCCATAGGGATGTCTTGAGCAATGCTATAAATGACGTAGTCTTTGGCAATGGCCATTGAAGCCGTGAATGTCAAAGCAATCATAAAGAGAACTGGTAGCTCAAAAAACTTTTTCATGACTAAACTCGCCGTTATTCAAAGTGCAGTCTTTGAATCTTATTTTTTTATCGGCGCCAATGCTCACCTAGATAAGAAAGCGCATCGGAGGGAGAGTCAGGGAGGAAAAAGTTGCCTGAAAGGGTGATCAAATGAAAATGATCGGGTATCTGCCGTGCTAAACTAAAAATGATGAAAACACTGTTTTTTCTTCTATTCCTTATATCTGTGGCCTTCGCTCATGAAGGTCACGATTCTAGTGTTCCCTGCCAGGAAGGGAGGGCGGATGTTTTAAATAAAAACGTTGAGACTTTAGATGGCAGTGTGAAAAAGGCAGTAAACTTACTATCGGCCAAGGATTTCTACAAAAAATTTAAACTTACTAATGGACTGGGCATTAAGGGATCGAGCGCTATAGAAAATGAATCGCTTGATAAAGCGGCGGCCATTATTGAGAAGATGATTTCTAAGAGACCGGATATTAGAAAGAGATTGATAGAACTAAATGCAGAAGTGGTGGTGATCGCTAAAAGTGAGAACTACTGTGATATGCCAGAGGCGCGCGACTTAAAAGACAAGCGCACTTTTGATGGTAGAAGTTTTTGCGATATCTGCGGTGGTGGCGGTGTGATTGGACGGCCAATTACAACGGTGTGTGAAGACAATCTGCTTAAAACCCCAAATGATCCTTATCATGGAACAGAAGATATCCTCACGCACGAATTCGCTCACACGATGCACGTCATGGGAATGAATGAAGGTGATCAAAAGAAATTAACAAAACTCTATGAAGAAGCAAAAACCAAAAAAATCTTTGAAAAGAACGCTGATAATGAACCAACTTACATGATGGCCAATGAGCAGGAGTTTTTTGCGTGTTTAAGTGCTGCTTGGTTTGGCGTTCACAATCCGAAGAGCCCTTCGATTTCGCCAGAATTAGTCGACCGAAGCTCCATTAAAGAGAAGCTTCCGGCCGTTTATGAATTCATGAAATCAATATATCCAGAATAGAAATTACTTAACTCGTAAGTACTTTGGGTAGCTCCAGATTAAGTCTGAAGGGCGGTAGTTCTTTACGTAGTCGTGGTAAAGAATGAAGTTTCTTGAGTAGTATTGCATGATCCATGGAAGATCGTCGTTGACGGTTTTCTCCATTTTTTCAATCAATGCCTTCTTCTCTTCACCATCAGGAAGCTTGCTCATCTTTTCGTACATCGCATCGACTTGCGGATTAGAGTAGAAAGAAGCATTCGGCCCAGGAGGATGATTCGATGAAGTCAGAAGCTGGAAAATATTTTCAGCGTCCGGGTAATCAAGTGTCCAGCCATCCTGGAAGAATTGTAGGTGTCCTGTTCTCGATTTCTCTAAGTATTGTTTAAAGTTATTTTGAACAATCTTAATTTTAATTCCGATCAGGGCCAGCTGAGTTTTGTAATACTCGGCCTGAGCGTTACTGATTTTTGATTCTGCTCTCGTATCATAGATCAATTCCGGAAGACCTTTTCCTCCCGGGTACCCTGCTTTGGCCAGGTATTCTTTGGCCTTTTCCAGGTTGTACTCGTAAGGAAGAGTTGCAGAAGTGTCGTAACCTAAAATTCCAGGGGGAAGAATTGAGTTTGCTCTTTGCCCGGTATTGTTAGTGAAGAGCTGGATATATTTATCCATATCGGCCGCGTAAGCAATCGCCTTTCGAAGGTTCAGGTTTTTTCCTAATAGAGGGTCTTTCATGTTGAAGGCCAGCCACCAGTAAGTCAGAGTTGGCATGGTCTGCAGACGAATGTTTTTTGCTTTAATGTCTTCTCTTAGATTTCCGACATCATCAAAAACTTGAGTGTAGAAATCTTGGGGAAGGACAATGAAGTCTAACTTGTACTGGTTAAATAATTCCCAGCGAGTTTTATTGTCGTTAACCACAACGAACTTAATTCCATCAATAAATGGGATTTTCTCACCACTGTCTTTGAGAAGCCCGCGGCTATTAGCATAGCGGTCTCCTTCAGAAGGGTAGAAGCTTTCGTGGTAGTGCGGGAATTTTGCCAGCGTGATTTCTTTGGCCGCATCCATCTTCGTCAGATAGAAGGGGCCAGTTCCGATCGGGTTGTGGCTTAAATCATTTTTATCATGCTCGATAACTTCCAATGGTACCGGAGAAATGAAACTCATCGACAGTTTATAAATGAACTGAGGGGAAGGTTGAGTGAGCTCAATAATTAATGTGTGATCATCTGGAGCCTTAATCCCGGAAATTGATGTCGACTTAAATTTCTCGAAGTCATCGCCAACAGTCTTTTTAAACTCATTTACTCCCTTGATAGCGCCATCAACAACCCACCATCCAGTAGAGTTGAGTGGGTTATAAGAAAGACGCTTAAACTGAGTAATGAAGTCCTGAGCTGTCACGAAACGAGGCTGGCCTTTGAAGGCCGGGTGATCGTGGTAGCGGATATTTTTTTTGATCTTAATAACGTAGCGCTGGCCATTGTTTTCGATGACCGGCATTCCTTCAGCAAGCAGAGGTTTTAATTCATAAGGGCGGTTTAGGTAGTGATAGTCATATAACTGTTCACAGATGTTGTAGATAACCATCCCCGAAACGTTGTCGTATGAGTTGACCGGATCGAGTGTCGAGATCTCACTGGTCAGTGCCATGTTCAAAATCTTGTCATTTTTAACGGCTTCTTTTTTAGTACAACCATAGAAGAAGGCCAGAACGAGAAAGAGACTACAGACTGCCAGTGATTTTTTCATCTATTACCCTAGTTTAGATTGAAGCACCGTTTTTGCTTGTGGAGCGATCTTAGAAACAAGAGCTGCTTCACCTGATCCTTGTGCCATATCTGGCTTTCCACCACCTCTTCCGTTAACAACAGAAAGGATTTCTTTTAAAGCATCTCCAGCATTTAATTTAGAAACGCCTTTTGTCGCACGGACAAGAACCGTCGCTTTGTCCCCACTTGTATTATAAAGAACAACGGCTCCATTTTGGAATTTGCTTACAAACATATCCGAAAGCTTCCTTAAATCGCTGTCAGCTGGAGCTTCAACAATGGCCACATCTACACCGCCGATATTTTCGACTTTGCTAAACAGGTCTTTTGATTCGCTTGCCATGATTTTATCTTTAAGAGCTTCGATTTCTTTTTGTTTGTCTTTTAAATCTTTGAATAGGTTTTCAAGTTTCACTAGAGCGCGCTCTTCTTTATCCATGAACATCCCTTCAACTTTCTTTAGAAGGTTTGATCTATGGCTTAAGTAATTAACCGCTGTTTCAGACGTTGTCGCTTCAATACGACGAACACCTGTCGCTAGTGATGATTCACTTAGAATAGTAATGAGACCGATGTCTCCAGTGTTTCTTACGTGCGTTCCTCCACAAAGTTCTGCTGAGAAATCACCCATTGTTAAAACGCGGACAACATTTCCGTATTTCTCACCGAAAAGGGCCATGGCACCTTTTTTCTGAGCTTCATCCATGCTCATATGATCAGCGCTTACGCCGTGGGCTTTTTGGATTTCCTGGTTAACTAAGTCTTCTACCTTCTGGATTTCTTCTTTAGTCATCGCTTGAAGGTGAGTGAAGTCGAAACGAAGTTTTTCAGCTGTTACTACAGATCCTGCTTGTTTTACGTGTGAACCTAAAACTTTAATTAAAGCAGACTGAAGTAAGTGAGTCGCTGAGTGGTTTCTCATTGTTAGAGCTCTCGTGTGAGCATCAACTGAAAGTGTATATGATTTTCCAATTTCAAGAGCGTCAGCATCTTTTGAGATATGAACGTGAAGTCCATCAACTGGCTTTTGAGTGTCATCAATGTGAGCAAGAATGTTTTTACCTGCTTTAACCACACCGATATCACCAACCTGTCCTCCGGACTCGCCGTAGAAGCTAGTTGTATCAAAAACAAGTCCTTTAGCTTCTCCCATGTCGATTACATCGACAAGTTTTGCTTCAACTTCTAATTTGTCGTAGCCTACGAAATTCGTTGCACCAGATTTTTCTTTAACTGCGTGGAAAACTTTATCAGAGTTATCAAGACCCCCCTTCCAAGATTTCTTAGAAAGTTCTTTTTGCTCTTTCATGGCCTTTTCAAAGCCTTCATGATCAAGAGCGATTCCTTGATCAGCAAGATACATTTCTGTTAAGTCGACCGGGAATCCGAATGTATCGTAGAGTCTGAAAGCTGCCTTACCAGAGAAAACTTTGTTCGTTACTTCTTTAGCAAGAGCTTCGTTAAGATATTTCAGACCGTTTTCCAATGTCTCTCTGAATTTTCTCTCTTCAAGCTCAAGGAGTTTTACGGCAAGTTCAGCGTTAGCTGCATTTTGCGGGTACTCAGCTCCAAGAGATTCAAAAACAGCAGGAATAAGTTTGTAGAAAGAAACTTCTTTTACTCCAAGCTCGTTTAAGTATTTTACTGCGCGACGGATGATTCTTCTTAGAACGTATCCACGTCCTTCATTAGAAGGAATAGCGCCGTCTGTGATCAACATAGTCGCTGATCGAATGTGGTCGGCCACAACACGGAAAGCTGCTTTTGTTTTTTCGTCTTTTGAGTTTGGCTCGTATTTTTTGCCAGAAACTTCTTCGATCTTTCTCATGATTGGAGCAAAGATATCAGTGTTATAGTTGTTATAAACACCTTGAAGAGCAGCAGCTACGCGCTCAAGACCAGCTCCTGTATCAATAGATGGTTTTGGAAGAGAGAATTTACCTTCTGGAGTTTTTTCAAACTGCATGAAAACCAGGTTCCAGATTTCTACATATCTCTTTTCATCTTCAAGAAGATCATTTGGATCTTTTCTCACTAGATCGTGATCCGTGTGTTCTTCACCGTGGTCAAAGAAGATTTCAGAACAAGGACCGCATGGACCAAATTCTCCCATCTCCCAGAAGTTATCTTTATCGCCTTTGTTAAAAATGCGCTCGTCTGTAAGACCCGCAACTTTTTTCCAAAGACCGCGAGCTTCATCATCAGAGTAGTGAACAGTGACATAGAGTTTTTCTTTCGGGATTTTTAATTCTTCAGTTAAGAATTCCCAAGCAAACTTGATTGCATCTTCTTTGAAGTAATCACCAAAAGAAAAGTTTCCAAGCATTTCAAAGAATGTATGGTGACGAGCTGTGTGTCCTACGTTTTCAAGATCGTTGTGTTTACCACCAGCGCGCACACACTTCTGAATGCTCACTGCACGTTTGTTGGCCGCTACTGCTTTACCAGTAAAATAATCCTTAAACTGGTTCATTCCGGCGTTACAGAAGAGAAGAGTTTTATCGTTATGGGGAATTAAAGAACTCGAGGCCACCTTCTCATGCGATTTTTTCGCAAAGTAAGTCGCAAATTTTTCTCTAATCTGTTGTCCGGTCAGTTTTGTTTCCATGTGCCTAATATCCTGTCAAAAGTACACTAAATTGAAGGCTTAAGAGTATCATAGAACTTTATAAAACGGGAATGGATTCTCCAATGATAGGACCATGTTTTCAATAGGTTGAAGGCTCGGCGCATTGTTTTTTCACGAATTTATTACAAAGGACTTCACGACTGGTGAAAACAAATGTATTGATTCCGTGAAAAATAATTGTGAAAGGGTTCCATAGTTAATAAAACTCAGTCATCGAAAAACTTGAGTTGAACTTAACTACAACGGAGAAAAAAATGAAAACTATCGTACTTGCAGTATCTCTTCTTAGCCTTTCAAACGTGTTTGCAGCTTCTGTAAACGATTCTTGGTCATCTCTTAACAAAGACCGTTCTCTTCAAATTGAATGGCCATCTGCTCAAATGACTCACGGAGTTTGGACTGGTGTTGATTTCCTTTGTCTTGATGGAAATACAATCAGAACTAAAAAAGTTATCGAAAAATGTACAAAATACGCTGTAAAGCCAGGTAAAAACGGTGGAATTTACTGTGCAGCTACTTCAAAAGCTTTCGGTATCGTAAGCAACGAAGTAACTGGAACAAGATGTGTTGAATACAGACACTCAAAAGAGCAAGACGTTTGTCTTAAGTACGAAGACTACTCATACGCTCAACCAACTTCTTTTGACGTAGACGTTCTAAAAATCGTTTCACCTAAAGAAGGGACAACTCGTCACCTTTTCACAAAAGAATACTCAATCTCAGCTTGCGAGTAATCGTTTAAATACTGGAGTGCCCGCGCCCCTCGTGGGCACTTCTTTTAAAACTTAAGGGTAAGAATGGAAACGACAGAACTACCACTTAGTCTATTTGATTTCACGGATTTTAAGGCTTTCATGTTAAAGAAAGGCCTTCCTTCCGGAATGTATTCGCACGACCATCACAATCTACAGAATTGGTCGAAGCGCTTAGGCTATAAGTCGGCCAGCTCTCTTTCTATGGTTCTTACAGGGGAACGTCTTCCGTCGGAAGATATGATTGACCGTCTGGTTAAAGATTTCAAAATGAGCGGCAGAGAAGAGCGCTATTTTAAGCTTCTTGTCGACCTGGAAAGAAAAAAGACAAAAAACCAAGACGTTAACGAGCACCTCAAACAAATTCAGAAATTAAGTACAGAGAAAAACTCTTACTCAATCGACCTTCAACAGTTCTCAGCTATCAGTGAATGGTATTACATTGCGCTTAAGCAGCTCATTTCTACCGATTCTTTCATTGAAGATGAGAACTGGATTCATAAACGCTTAAGAAAAAAAGTCAGTGTCGGCCAAATCAAAAAAGCTCTTAAAGACCTTGAAGATCTTGAAATCATCAAGCGCGATGAAACAAATCGTCTGCGTGTAGTGAAACCGGGTCTTATCACTTCAAACGACATTCCTTCATCAGCTATTAAAAAGCACCACTACGGAATGATGGAACTCGCTCAGGAAGCTCTTATGGAGCAGGAAGTGGAGCAAAGACAAATCAATAGTACGACTATGAGAATTAAAAAAGAAAACCTTCCTGAAGCAAAGAAATTTATCTTTGATTTCATTAAGGAGTTTTCGAGTCGTTTTTCGGAGATAGAGTCGGAAGATGTCTACCAGATGAACGTGCAGTTTTTCGAATTAACAAAACAGTTGAAGCACTAGGAAGTGAATATGAAAAATATTAAATCGGCCTTGTTACTGATTGCACTTTTTGTTTCTAAAAACTTAAGCGCGAGTGTTTATCTTCCAGATGAAGATAAGGCTGAGCTTAATCAAAAATTTTTAACGATCAGCCTTCAGGCCATGAAAGCTTCAGGTGGAGCGGACATTGTTGGAAATGGGGGAGGCGCAATCGAGCAAGCTTCTCTTTATATCTATCGCAGCCTGGATCGTTACATCTCTCAATGCCTTAACAGTAAAGACTGCTACCAAGAGACTGAAAGACGCGATGTTCTTAAAAAGATCAGAGAAGTAGTTCTTAAAAATAGAGAAGAAAAAAATCGTTTAGTGTTCCTTTCTGGGGAAAACTTCGAAAAATATATGCAAGATGAATTAGACCCGGAAATCCGCGTGGCCAAAACAGGCTTTAGTGATGAGTTCCCAATCTTCATCAACCTGACTGAAGCTCATAATTATCCTAAAGATGCACTTTACTCTTCAATGGTGGCCCTGCTTGTTCATGAAATTGGGCACCAGGTTGGTGTCGCTTCTCATTCTTTCCTGGATGACCTGGCCTTAAGTGTACGCGCAATGATGGAAGCCAATACTAAGGAGCTCACTTATGATGTTCTGGGCAGCCAATTTATTTTCACTCTTTTTGCCAGCAGCAACCAATACGATTTTGCTCAATACGTACTAGAGTATAACGGCGAAAAATATGAAGTGCCTTCATTGATGACTGCTTATAAATGCACTAACGGTGACAAACTAGTTGGAGCAAATCTTGAAAATCTTTATTGGGAAAAAGGAAGAACGGCCAACTACCACTACATCCTCTCTCTTAATGGGTGGGGAGAGTTTGCTTGCGAAAGAAAAAATAAGACGGTTTATTTTGAACAGGTCAATGTTCGCTTAACATGGGATTTCACACTGGAGAGACTTCCTGGTGAAAAATATGTTTTCCTTCTAAATGATATGGGAATTTCTTTAAAATAATTCAGGTTCTATTTCGATTCCGGCGCTGTTGAAATTGCTTTTTAGGATTTTAAAAACAGCTCCGGGATTGTGTCCTTTGCTTAAAGCAAAACGAATCGCTTTCTGGCGTTCTTTGTGAGCTTCTTCCTTATCTTCTGAAAGACCTTTTAATTTCTTAGCTAAGAGTTTTTTAATCTGTTCAGCTTCACTGACTCTGTGCTCGTCAAAGATTTCATAAATATGATCTTCAGAAACATCGAGTTTTTCTTGTTGAAGCTTTTGCTTGATATAACTGGCCGAGTATCCTTTACTCATAAAACCTTTGATTCGTGCTTCTGAGTAAGCTTCTTCACGTAGAAAACCGCGTTCTTTAATCTCGTTAAGCGCATCTTCACTTTCGTTTGCAGGAAACTTTTTTTCACGGAGTTTTTCGCGAAGCTTGTGCTCAGAATAATCTCTCGATGAAAGAAGTTTTACGAGGTAGCTGTACGCTTGTT
>CAXHHE010000122.1:0-8784 GCA_964016365.1 uncultured Bacteriovorax sp.
CGTCGGCAGCGTCAGATGTGTATAAGAGACAGCCTGTGGACTATTCCCAAACCAACGAGGTTTTGCCGTGAGAGCAATGTCATTTCTTCTAATCCTGACGTTTTTTGTTTCGTCGTGTTCGACGTATTTTCCTGGAACACAGGCCGACAGGTACATCGCTAATGATGTCAATCCACCATTAAACGCTGATCAGCTCTTTACAATTAAGAGTACAACTCAGACCAAAAATGGACAGGACTTCGTCAAGGCCATCAAAGGCTCATTTTCCTATCAAGGTGTTGAAGTCAATTTCATTGAAGATGCTAAAATGGCAAGCTCAGACGCTTATAAGATTGTTCCCACAGTTGAAGGACAGGCCTATAAGTTGCAAATCTTCTACTCTGCTCAGGCAAAGATCGACCAGGATGCGGCCAATGAATTAAAGGCCGTCATGGATCAGATCATGAATAAAAAATTCATCAGCCAGTTTTCAGTCTTTGAACTTTATTACAATGCTAAAGTTCAAGACTTCCAAACTCTGCAAGTTATGGCAAAGGTCAGACAAGCTGCACTGATTGAAGATTCATATGGTGTAGATGCTGATTACAAAGCGCGCTCTCAAGAACGCGTGGAATACTGGAAACAAATCAACGAAAAATTTAATTCTGAAGAGCGCGTTTACAACAAACAAGTCAAAGCTCAAGACAATGCCAGAAGAGCAGTCATGGATGCTTTAGATAAAGCTTCTGATGACCAGCAATTCAGAGCGCTGATTGCTAAAAATGACCGCAAAGGTGCCACTGAGCTTTTAAGAAAGTACCTTCCATGGGAGCAGATGCCTCCATTTGAAAAACTCTTCTGGGAAAACCACCTCTCAATCATGGCAGACCCTCTTCCTTATGAAGACCGCGTGCTTATTTACCGCGGGATCAACGACGACATCGTTCAGGTTGCTGAAGTTGGTGGAAAAGAATTAGCAAGATCAGAGGCCATTAAAGAACAAAAAATCTTCTTAATGTCGACGATGATGACAAAGAACCAGGGAACGTGGAATAGACGCCTGCGCTCACTGACGGCCATGTACGAAAAATTCATGGGGACTGATAACAATGGTTCAAGTGAATACACGAGATCGACTCGTATCACGACAATGTTTGTAAAACACTCGAAAGAGCCAAAAGGAAGTCCGTACCTTTCATACACTCCGAAGTTTAGTGTTGCCAGCTCTTTTGGTAGCAAAAGAAACACGGCCTATTTCATCGACCCTCGTATGATGTATTTCAACTACGCTTCTAAGTACGCTAACGAAATTGAATTCCTTCTTCCTATCATGAGTTTCCCGGATGACTTGGCCGCTGTATGGGACATGGAGCTTCACCCGGAAGGAAACGGAGGGGTAGAAAAGTTTTTAAAACAAAAGGCGATCGAAAAGCTCGACCATGAACTGGGAGCTGGAAAAGGGGCCGGCACTTTTGACAGAATTGTGTTTAACTCAGTGACATACTTTAAACCAGTAATGGGTGGAAAAACTGGAGCGGTGGCGGCAGTTGTTCCAAAGCCAGACGGAAAGTTTGTTGCTTTCTTTAAGAATCTTTTTGGAATGCCGACCAAGAAAGCGGCCGAAGAGATTACTGAGAAAAGTGATATGGCCTGCCTGGATTTGATCCAGCTATTCTGGAAATAATTAACCGAAGGAAAAAATAACTATGATCTCGAAGTCACTCGTTTTAACTTTATTAACTTTACTACTAGTGGCTTCGTGCTCATTTAACGACTTCAACTCATACCCCTACTCGCAAACGAAACAATCTTCTCAAGAGGACTCTCCTCGCACTCCTGCCAGCGACAAGTAAGTTTTTAATAGCTTTTTAGCTCCTAAGCTCAGGAAATCAGAGCTCTCCTGACTCAATCTTAATTTGACGGTGTCTTCACCTTTTTGGCATCCTTTTGCCATGAAGACTTTTGCCTTTTTTAGCGCCTTATTCACTCTCTCTTTCTCTGCCATGGCCGCAGTCACCCCTGCACCAATTAAGGGCGAAATTAAACGCGAGGTTGAGCTTAAAATTAACCTCACTAAAGAAGGCTTTCGCAATTTAGAAACTCAATTCTTAAAAGACTTTAAAGGCGAGCGCACGAAAAGAAGCGACTACTACTTTGAAATCTTCGATGACGGCCAGTACCTGCTAAAAAAAACTGAACCGGCCATCAAGCTGCGCTTTATGTGGGATGGGCTGGATTTAAAATGGCAGACTCAGCAAACAGAAAAAAGCTGGGCCTACTCTATCTTCACTTTCAAAGAAACCCTGGCCGAATCAGCTATGGTTAAAGCAGGACACTTGTTAAAAGATATTGAACACTACCACGAGCTTTTAGAAAAGCTTGAACCCAAGGCCTTAGAAGAGGCCCGCGATATCCAAAAAGAACTGGAAGACAATGGCATCATCGCTTCTCTTCCTGCCCTATGCTCTCTTTGCACAGGTGAAAAACAATTCTTCTCTTCGCACATGAACCAAAAGGTGCGCACTAAAATTAAGCTCATTGTTGATGGTGACCAGTTCACTCTCCAGATTGGAGAAACGGCCAATAATGGAGTGACAACTTATGAACTGGAAGCTGAAGTGAAAAAAAGCACAGACCTGAAGCTCTCAGCTGAACGTTTACAAAAGTGGCTGGCAAAAAAAGGATTTGTGGCCGCACATATCGAAACTCAGGAGTCAGTAGACCCTGCCCGCACCAGCGAAGCCTTGCTGCAAAAACTTATCTATTAAACGAATTCTTCGTATTCAGTGTTGATGATCGCCAGCTCTTCAGGCGTGAGTTTGGTTGGATCAATCTTCAAGACAAAGGGCCCGATCTTTAACGTATCGTCGAGCTTTAGGGCCGAGCGCTTTAAGCGCAGTTGATTGAGGTGCACTTCTTTTTTCAGGTCCAGGTTTTTAGCAACGATGTGTCCCGTCTTCACCGGAAGGATTTCACACTGCATGCTTGCAATCGTTTTATCTTCAAGCACGACATCACAGTAAAGAGAATTCCCCAGGACAAGTTTTCTGTCCACTGCGATTTCTTTTTTTACTTCCGGCATGTCCGGACGTGAGATGACGAGAATGAAGGCCATGTTTTTCTACCTACTAAAAAAGAGCTTGGCTCACAGACAATTATAGTAAAAGATAAGGCAAAGTGCCTAAAGTTCCTACTCTTAAAGTATATCCACGACTTAGATAAAATCAAAAAAAAGACCGGTGAAAAAAGTGCCAATTTAGCTTGTGGGAAATAAAAAATGCAGTCCTAAGACTGCATTTTTATTTATGATGTTTTTATGTTTAGAACTCTGAGTTGCCTGCTAAAACAGTCTCTAGGTCCTGAGCGTGAGAGCGCATTTGAATCACGTTTCCACCAAGAGTTTTTCCATGAGTGTGAGAACGTTTTTCATAAAGCATCTGACCTTCGTTTCTTTCTTCCTCTTCCTTACAAGCAATACATTGAGTTGCTACTGGACGGGCACGAAGTCTATTCATTTCAATTTCACCGTCACACTCTTCACAAATTCCAAATGTGCCGTTTTTAATTTTAAATAAAGCATTGTCGATTTTCTTAAGCATGAAGTTTTGTCTTCCTAGAAGTTTTAATTCTAGTGCTCTTTGACGATCCTCTGAAGAAAGATCCACTTCATCACCTTTTTCAAGGACAGGATCGATCATTTTCATTTCATTAAGTGTGTTCTTCTTAAGTTCAATGAAAAGGTTTTCAAATTGTTTCATCATTTCAGCGTTCATAAAAACTCCTTATATAGACAATTTTTTTCAATCCCTGAGAACGTTACGAAAATTCCTCTCTCGTAAAACCACTCTTCCTGAGCGATTCGCAATTTAATAGTGCACTGTTTGTGCCAACTTTTATGTGAGGGTAATAACGAAAAAAGGGCCCAAAGTGGCCCTTTATTAGAAAAACTTATGGATGATTGTAGTCAAAATTACTCTGCCGTAAGGAGCACATTGTCCACACGTAAATGAATCTTATCGCTTGCATCTACATAATATGTGCTAAGCACTTTTGATTGTGCGTTCTTTTTTTCAAACTTACACTTCTTGAATTTTGCGTGGTCTAGATAATCTTCAAGATCAACGATGGCCTGCTCAAAAGGAACGTCTTCATCTGGATAATAACGAAGAACCTTCTTAATAGATGATTCAACATCATCAAGAACAGCGTCCGCATCAACCGTTGTACACTTCGAGAAGTCTTTAACATTAATTTTTTTATCCGTTAGTCTATATGATGAAGGCATGTCCTCAGAAACGTCGTACATGAACTGTGCGACTCCTGTGATGGCGTCTGAGTCTCTGAATGAATTGATGGTACGTGCAGAAGCTAGAGAGCTTAACGAGAAAACTGCGATAAATACAAAATGGGCGTACTTCATAACCACTCCAAAAAAAGATGATTATTAGTACGCCCTGGTGTTCAAAAGGTTAAATAATATTTTTTCATAGCAGGTATCTAATATTTAGATGGCCATGAGAGTTATTATTTTCTGAGTTCTTTTCTCTGTACCGCGACTCTGACGGGAACTCGCTCTAAGCGTCTGAGTGGTGGGTTTAAGTTGATGAGCATCTCGTTGAGCCAATTGGTAATCGTAGAGAGTGTGAAAAATCCTTTTTTACCCATGTGATTGTCTCCTACTAACAAAAGGGTTTAGATCCACTTTTTTAGCCATCCATGCTTTTGTAACCATCCCCTCCATCCTAGAAGAGACCAATTGATAAAAAACCCATCCTAGATTTCCCATCTTTCTTAATATTTACTAAAGCTAGGATCGTGCCAAAAGTGCGCACAAGTGGTCCTACGGAATATCTGCTACTTGGTCCTATGGAGTAAACTAAACAACGCGAGGAAAGATGTGAAATGACACTGCCAAATTGTCTCCACCACTATTTTCAGGGCTTAGATGACACTGTCAGTTTTTTAACACCCCCTTGTAATAATTTCTAAAGACCGAGCTCTCACCTCTTTAACTGCTACTATGGAGAAAATTTGTTATCTCACACAGGAGCATATTATGAAGAAGACACTTCTACTTTCTCTAATGACTATTTCTTTTATGTCACAAGTACAAGCTAAGGCGTTTTTTGGACGCGTAGAAAAATACATCATCCCAGCAACTGGTCAGATTATCGAAATCGCTTCTAATGAGATTGAAGATGATGGTCAGACAGCAGAATTTTATGACTATAGAGATGGGAAAAGAAAAAATATCGACATGAGCACAGTTTCTAAATCAACAAGAGAAGAAATCGCTGGTGTAAAAGCTGGTGAAGCTATCCTTGTAACAACTCAAGCTGGTAACGATAAAACAAAAACTGTAAGCCGTTATTGTGCAGTCTTCTACGTGTTTGAAAACAAACAAGCATTCGTTGGATGTAACACAACTGTAGAAGCAGACAGAATCCCAGGATACGCCCTTCCAACTCGTATGGATTTTATTGTAAACAACGTAGAAAACGTGATCGCTCAAGTTGAAGAGCACGACGGTGTGAAAAAAGGCGACATTATGGAATTAAGAATCAATACAGCTAACGCTAAGGCCGGAAGAAACATGAGAGTCCTGGCGGTATTTGCTAACGGCGAAGTCCTGGTAGAAAAAGCAGGTCTTGGATTCCTTGATACAAACAGCATCGTTTATAGAGGTGGTGTTGATAGAGTGACAACTTCTGATTTAAGCAAACTATAAGATAAAAAACAAAGGCCCGGGAAACCGGGCAAAGCCCGAACTCTTAATGTAGCAGTAAAAATGCTGCGCATTTTTTCGGGCTTTTTATTTAAACCAATGTCTCTGAAGAATCCTTATTAATGATCAACTGCCCTTTATCAATCTTCTCGCGGACAATTGCCATAATTCTTTCCTGGGCCTCTTCCACTTTACTTGCCAGCTGTGGCGGCCCCATCAGGATTTCCTCAATCTCTTGTCTCATCACTCGCGGTGTATTCTTTAAAACGTGATCTTTAAGTTCAGGAGCTGCAATCCTCAGCGCTAATCCCATATCCGCCACTTTAACTGAACGAAGAAGTTCAATCAGCATCATCGGCGTGAGGTACTGAAGATCATCAAAGGTGTACATGCTCTTATGAAGAGCTTCGGCCATCTGCGGGTCTTTTTTAGAAATCGTTTCTAAAACTTTTTCCCTCGCGGCCTTTGAGAGACCTGCGAGCATTTTAGCAGCAGCTTTGATTCCACCTTGAAACATTGCCATCCTTCTCTCCTTAACAGTGAGGGTTTGCTTTCATCAGATAGTTTTGAACGTAATCGCGCACTCCATCTTCAAGCGAAGTGAACTGAAATTCAGGAATGGCCTTCATCAGTTTGCTCACGTCTGCTTGAGTGTAGTACTGGTATTGATTGCGGATTGATTCAGGCATATCAATAAACTCGATATTCACCGGAACACTCATCGCTGAGAAAGTCGCCTTCACTAAATCGTGGAAGCTTCTCGCCTTCCCTGCTCCCAGGTTATAAATTCCTGAGAACTCGGCCTTATCCGGGTCTGCTAATTCAATCATCGCACGGACAACGTCTTTAACGTAAATGAAGTCTCTTAGTTGTTCCCCGTCTTTGAAATCCGGACGGTGAGACTTAAAGAGTTTTACTTTTCCATTAGACTTAATTTGTTCGTGGGCCTTGCACACTAAAGATTTCATATCGTCTTTGTGGTACTCGTTTGGCCCATACACGTTAAAGAACTTCAACCCAAACCAGTGATCTGGCTTTTGTTCTTCTTTTAAAACCCATTCGTCCACTAATTGCTTTGAATAACCGTATGGGTTTAGTGGCATAAGTTTTGGAATCATGCCGTGGTCATCACTATAACCTAATTCTCCCTCGCCATAAGTCGCAGCAGAGCTCGCGTAGATGAAAGGAATATTTTTAGTGGCGGCAAAACGCCACAGGGCCTGAGTGTAGGCCACATTATTTTTCATCAGGAAGTCCATGTTCTTTTCAGTTGTCGCTGAACAGGCCCCCATGTGGAAAATCAAATCTGTCTCGGCGATTAAATCGTCATAGTCGCCACCGAAGAGTTCATCGGCATGGATGTACTCAAGGTATTTAATCCCACGAAGGTTTTTCCATTTAATGCTGTCTTCAAGTTTGTCGACGATCACAAGGTCAGTGTGACCCAGTTGATTTAATTGTTTTGCCAGCACACTTCCAATGAAGCCTGCGCCTCCGGTAATTAAAATCATGCGATCTCCTTATTGTTTCTCACGCGATCGACAAGGACAGCTCCTCCAAGACCCAAGAGAAGAAGTAATTTTACATATTCAAGTTTTCTATATGAGTTGTGATAGAAAGCATGCTTTTCCTGAAGAACTGCGTACTGAGGATCACTGGTTTGCGTCTGATGAATTTCATACGTTGTATTGGTAATCATCGGAGTCATATAGAATTTGTAGATCAGTGAAAGCGCCACAAGCGGAATTGCCAGAAACATCCAGATCTTGTGTTTTAAGTCTCTGTATTTTACCCACGCCCCAGAAATCACAACGAGGGCAAAGATAATTTCAAAAATATTGAAGCGTCCAAAAACCGTCATCCCGATTTTTCCGGCATCGACGATACTTGATGAGTTTCTAAAAACAGTCGGGATGGTGATGATGTCGACTAAAACCGACATAAAAAACCAGGCGAAAACAACAGGTAGAACTAACTCGAGTCTTACTTTTTTAAACGTGCTCATTTGTGATCCTTCATGTGGTGGCGGTGTAAATACGGATGGACAACCCACGCCACTAAAAGCACTCCGATTTCAAATAGAGCACAACATGGAATCCATACGGCAAGCATTGAGATAACATCTGGCGGAGAAGCGATCGCTGCAAACACAGCAAGCCCCACGTAGATATAGCGGCGAAGCGCACGCAGAGATTGTTTGGTTACAATCCCCATAAATCCTAAAATAAGAAGAATGTTTGGAACCTGGAAGATAAATCCTAAGAACACCAGGATCTGACTTGATGTCGACACATAATCGCGCAGGTTGATGTTGGCCTGAATGTCTCCGACTCCAACACTTGCTAAGAAATTAAAAACGGCCGGGAAAGCCACGTAATAACCAAAGGCCATCCCGCAGATAAAAAGGAGCCAGCCAATAATCATGAAAGGTTTAACGGCGCGGACTTCGTGCTCGTGTAAACCTGGCCTGATAAAACTCCAGACCTGATAAAACCAAAATGGTGAAGAAAACATAATGGCCCACCAGATAGCTACGTCTACCTGTACCCACGCTTTCTCAAAAATGCTGTGATAAACCAGAGTTCCCGAGTGGGTTTCTGCCAAAGAATGTCTGATGGGTTTTAAAAGCCACTCGGTGATATCGTCGACAAAATAAGTCGTCACTAAAAACGACGCTATTAAAATATAAACAATCCGCATAATAACTTTGCGGAGCTCTTCCACGTGTTCCCAAAAACTCATTTCTTTCAAAGTAATCTCACCAGTGTTTCTTGCAATCTATTGATAGAACTATATACTTAGAGAGGATAATTGTAAAAAAATGGTTGGGACTATCTATGATCAGACATTCGTTTATGGCGCTCATGTTGACCTTAATGGCAGGCTATACTGCGGAGGTTTATGCTGCCCCAAATATGCTTTTACAATGCCTAGCAAAAGAAGAAGAACGCCTCCACAAAAAAGAGCAGCAAAATGCCCTATTTCGCCTGAATCAGGAGTTCGTCAACGAACTGGCGAGCTCTAACGACATCAATCCTGTCTCTTATACACATCTCCGAGCCCACGAGACGCTCAGTTAT
>CAXHHE010000123.1:0-8780 GCA_964016365.1 uncultured Bacteriovorax sp.
CAGACGCCATAATTTGTTCCTGGTCATTCCAGTCGCGTCCGTAAACACCGATGAGGTAGGCGATAGATTCACAACGTTTTGCGATCTCTGTTTTCTTCTCAATACATTTTGGGTCAGACTTTTTTTCCTTACAGCAAGCATACTTTACGTATGGCTCCCATTGGAACTTACTGCGCGAACCCTCTTTGCTATAAAGCTGACGGATATGGCTACGGCTTAAATCTTCACATTCGTTTAATGAAGCTGAACCTGGAAAGTTTTTTCCTTCAGAGGCCGCGTGAAACGCAGGAGCTTCAGTTTCTGAACAGGCTGCACCATTCTCATCTGCTGAAACAGAGAAACTCAGGCCGGCCAGAAGTGCTGTTAAAAGAATTGTTTTCATAAAATCACCCAATATTTTTTTGGTCGATAGAGAAATTATACGTCTACTTCTCGGCTAACCCGTGTAGTTTCTTGAGTTTATTGGTCAAGTTGCAGTAATCTCGAAGTAACCCCTTGGAATGTGATGGAAATTCTATTAGAGTAGGGCACAAGAATGACAGAAGAGTTGCCCGATTATTGGGGCACATTTGAGAATGGAAATTATTTATGGCCAACCCAATTTACGAGTATGAATTAACCATTTTAGAACATCACTTGGATACCTTCGGACACGTTAATAATGCCGTTTATCTGGAGTTGTACGAAGAGGCCCGCTGGGATTTCATTACAAAGAATAAACTCGGTTTAAAAGAGATCCTGGAAACCCAAGTAGGACCGGTGCTTTTAGATTTAAACCTTACTTTCAAAGCGGAATTAAAAAACCGAGAGAAAATTAAAATCGTCTCTCAGGCCCGTCCGGAAATGAGAAACAAATTTGTCATGATTCTCGACCAGAAGATGATTAAGGAAGACGGCAAAGTTGCTTCGACATTAACTCTTTCTGTCGGAATGATGGATTTGGCCCAACGAAAACTTATTTCGCCAAGTACGGAGTGGCTAAATGCTCTGGGGCTTGAAGAGTTCAAAGAGCCTTAATTCTTTTCTTCGTCAAAAAGCCTTTTTAAACCTGACTGTACATAACGATTTGAGATAATCTCAAAAATAGAGGCGGTGTTGTCAGTGACAATATCGCTGTTTTTGTATTTGTAGTTTTTGTCGCTTTCATCAGCAAAATTCTGAACCATTTGTCCATTTCCACCTGGAGAAGCTTCGGCAAAGTTTAGGTTGAGAGAATTCTTTTTCTTCTCAGGCTTGCCGTTGGCAAGACCTTTTCCGCCAGAGACTTCAATCCCAACTTTAGCTTGTGCTTGTTTGAGAAGACTTTCAACTGCAGAGTTTTCACTTCTTGAAGAGGCGATGTTTGAGGCCATTGATTTTGATTCAGCAGCTTTATTGATATTTCCTTCTCCAAAAGTTACCTTGGCCATTTTTCCAACGTTCTCTTCAGTAATCTTTGGAATATTTCCCACTTTATTAGTGTCGATTTTAGAAATCATCTGGTCGCTGAAGCTTCTGGCATTAAGGGCCTTATTGGCCAGGGAAGCTGAGTCCAGACCATTTAAATAAGGGTTACCGTTAGCGGCGTTTGAAGTGGTTGTCAGTAAATCTTTTAAACCTGTTGAAGTGGCAAAACCAGCTGTCGCTGTTTCTGTAGGAATAGAAACCGTAGTTTCTTTTTTACAAGCGTTGTTTCCTTTTGCATCGATAAGTTTTTTACATTTACAATTTTCATCAAACTGACCATTGACCAGGATACACCCGGCCACGTCAGCAGTGTAGGCTTGGTTGGCATAACCAGAAGAGTCTCCGGCAAGCAGGTAAGTGTCCTTGGCCCATAAATCAATACACGTTTGTGAGTTGCTGCGATTAGTGTTTTGCTTTCCGGCTTCAGTGTAACAGTAACACTGCGGCTCAGTGATAGAGTCTCTCCCGTTAGGGCAGTGATCCGCGTATGAGTCTTTAAAAGTCGCAATCATCTTATCAATCTTTTTAATATTTTCCTGCGACTCTTTTTCCTGTTTATCAGCATTTTTATAAAGGATTCCAGAATAGATTGTCCCGATACCGGCAACAATTAGAACTCCGGCCGAACTGTCCAGGATTTTTTTGTAGTCAAAGCCGCTGGCACTAGCTGCATCGGCAGCGTGCAAAGGAGTAACTCCTGCTTGAAAAGCAAAGAGAGTTAAAAATAAAAATGTCAGCAGTCCTTGTTTTTTCATACTATTTATTTTTTTACTTTACCTGCAGTATTTTCAGCTGGAGTTGTCGCCGATCCTGTGACTTCAGTTTTGCCATCACCTGCGCCTTCTTCAGAAGGTTTTGTACAATCTGGGCTTTTTGCCGGCCAGATAAGTTCATAGGCTGCAAACCCAGCGGCAAGAGCGTATCCAGCAGTTAAAAGCATGTTGCGCTTTTTTTCGAGCTTGGCAATTTCCACAACTGTTTGTTGCTCTTCTTTTAAATACTCAAAGGCCTTAACTTGCCCTTGATAACCATTCGTCGTAGTCTCAAGTTTGTATTTTCCCTCAAGTCTTTTTACTTTATCTTTTGCCTTTTTCTTCAGGTAGAGATCACTCGCCAGCCCAGCGGCCGCAGTAATTCCCAGAATATTTTTTGATGTGCAAGAGCTTCCTTTTAAATCAAAACCATTTTCCATAATCAAACTGGAAACAGCGTAAGCTGCTACAGCGCCATTCATGACCATTGAGCCAGTTGTGTTGCCTTGGTTAAGTTTTGATGGATCAGAAGAAAGTCCGGTCTTTTTTTCTACACTGGCAAGGTGACATTTTTCTTTTGCGGCCGCATCTTTTAAAGCAGCACAGTCCTTTGCCTCATTGCGAGTTTCTCTGGCCGCCGCTTTTCCCACACAACGATTGAGAGTTGTATTCCATTCCATTGATGTGTTCTTGGCACACGCCGCTTGTTGATCGGCGATGTACTTATCAGCGGCAGCATCATCCATGGCCAGAGACACACTCTGGGTAAGGAGAGAAAATGTGATAAGTAAACAACCAAGTTTCATCATGTTTCTATTATAGGGTTTAAATGTTTTCACCACTTATCTTTTCGGTCTAAAGCCTTCCGGGCCTTAAATTTTAATGGGATAATCGGGGTCATAAAAAATCATTGTCGACTTAAAAAGTAGGCAATTTGAAAGGGTTTATGTTAGGGTGCGCTCATGAAAACAATAATTTTTGGACTTCTTTTTTTAGTCTCACTAAGCGCTCATGCCCTTACTGCTTCGGATCTTAAGGCCGGAGACGTAGTGTTGTTGTCGCTTAATTGTTATGAGTGCCGAATGATTGAATCTGAGACCGAGTCTCTTTTTTCTCATTCTGGAGTTGTGGTTGTCGATGAACAGGGCCGTACCCGCATTGCTCAATCCCTGGGAAGACTGGATCACTTCTCTTTTGCTGAGTTCACAAAAAATATAACTCCAGGGACATTCGTTCACGTTTATAGACCTAAAGAACTTAAAAGCCTGACTAAAGAAAAGCGCGCACTTTTAGAAAAAGTGATGCTTGATGTGTTCAACGAAAAATTTAAGAACGCACCTTTTGATTCAAAATACATCTGGAACAATTTTAATGCCAATGGAGTTGAGTATCTTTACTGCTCAGAATTCATTGCTAAGTTTCTGGATCATTTCCTTACTAAAAAAACAATCACGGCCCCAATCAGTTATAAAAAACACTACGACTATTGGAGCAAGTATTTCAAAGGCCAAGTTCCTGACGGAGAGTTAGGAAATTCACCGGCCTCATTTTCAAGAGATGACAGATTTGAGTTCGTTGGAAGAATTTAACCGCTATTATTCCACCGGCGGCAATCCTCCTGTGACCAGAAGTCTTCTGGATTTTTTCCGCACATGTGTAAAAGAAAGAATGCCAATGAATGCGCGCATTCTGGAGCTTGGATCGGGGACGCGTTCAATTTTTGAAGAAGTTTCCCTTCCAAGAGAAACAGTCACGGCCGTAGACTTTTCTCCTGTGGCCATTGAGCGCGCGAAGGCCCTTGGTTCTCCTATTGATTACCAGGTTCTCGATATCACTTTTCCCGATGCTTTAGAGGGGAAAAAATTTGATGTGATTTTTGATTCTCATTGTCTTCATTGCATTGACAATAGAGCGGCGAGAGTGAGTGCTTTTAAAAATATTCACGATGCCCTTTTGGAAGAAGGGATTTTCTGTGCAGAGATGATGGTTCAGCCGGCCCATAATAGTGTGAGTTTTCCAATGAAATTCATACCGACGGCGCGAGAGTTAGAGGAAGAAATTTTGAAACATGGCTTTCAGATCGTGTATTTTATGATTGGAAGGGGTCTTAGTTTTGAGAATGGAAATCAGGAATGTGATCTGCTAAGAGTGATAGCAAAAAGAAAAGTATCCGCTTAAAAATAAAAAGCCCGCTTTCGCGGGCCCTTCACACAACAACAAACACTATCCTTTCGGAGGATTTTAGGGTTGGCGCCCTAAAAATTAATTATAATCCTTTGGATTCGGTCTTTTCTCAGTAATTCTGGCCTTTGTCAATTTGCCCACTACCACCTCTGAAACTTCTTCAGGGTAGATGATTTCTTCGCGAAGCTCGATGTTCTCGCCAGCCTCTAGTGATTCTAGCACTTTAGAGCTCTCATGCAAGCTTAAATTACGAAAAGTTTTTCCTGTGTGCGTCTTAATTGCGATAACGTCCTGCGCCTTAAGATCTAGTGAAGCGTGAGCTCCAAGTGACAGAAAACATAATGCTAATAGAATGAGTCCCTTCATAAATGACCTCCTGATTAATTCGATCCAATCCTTGATCGTTATTCTGACAAGAGGTAATACAGGATTCATGCCAACTAAAACGCTCAACTTTTCTCGGTTTTGGTGTCAAAGGGGACTGTTTTGATCCGTTTTGTCATGGATGGGGTGGGGCCACTCTAAATCTGGGGCCAGAATGAGTCCGGCCCAGAGTTTAAGTGTAAGGTTGGGGGTTATTTAATAACCGAAAGGCATAAGTCTTCACTCTCGGTCATTTTTTCAATTTCTTTTTGAGTGTATTGCCCAAGATGTTCAGCAATCAGGTTGAAGAGCGCCTGGTCTTCGTGGTGGAAGCGATCCAGCGAGGTCTCAACCTTAAAAACTTCACAGAACCTCTGCCAGAATTTTTCTTCAACAGCAGCGAGGGCCACGTATTTGTGATCTTTTGTCTGGTAAAGCGAGTAACAAGGATAGACTCCGTTGTGCAGGAATCTGTTTCTTCCAAGCTTTCTGTCGGCCTCTGGCCAGAAGATCCCCAGGACTTCTTCAGTTACTTGATCGAGGTATGTTTTTACGAATTGAGTTTTGTTTTCTTTTGTCGCCTGGATATAGGCCGCTAAAAGATCTGTCGCTCCCTTGTGCCCAAAGCTGATTCCAGCGATTGGTAAAAAAGGAGGATCGATAATTTTTTCTTTTTGTCCTGCCACGTAGAGAGATAAGAGACCAGTCATCGCCATGGCATTGAGATCGTGCATTGATTTCTTTTCAGTTGCGCTGGCAAGAAGTTCAATGACGACCATTGGTTTTTTTAATGTTAAATCACTATCACTGATTCTTAGCTTCTCTCTCGTCTTTGGAGGAATCCCGACAATCACAGCATCGGCATTCACCACTAACTGATGGATTTTTTCCTGATCAGCGCTCGAGTTAAAATCAAAGCGCTCGATTTTTTTTCCGCGGTTTAAATTCTCATACCAAGAAACAAAACTTGAATCGAATTTAGCAAAGAGTCCTGAGAGAAAAGGGTCCTGGAAAACGTGGTCTTCAATTTTTACGACGTCAGCACCTAAATCTGTCAGAATTTTTCCACACAGAGGACCTGGAAGCCTGTGGCTTAGGTCGACAATTTTCATTCCTTTAAGAGGTTTAAAAGCACTCATTACGACGGCTCTCCCGGAGTCAGAACTTTTACAAACTCTTCGAAACCATCGCCTTTAAGTTCACACGCATTCATCGTGCAGATTTCAAACATCTCTTTTCCATTTTCGCCATTGTGGTAATCAAGGACAAAGCGCGGAAGGAAGAATGGGATAAATTTTAAGTAATCTTCTCTTTGCGCCCACGATTTTGGAAGCTTCATCACTCGCATTGCTTCTACTGGATAAGTAAGCGCGCGCAGTGATTCACCAGCTGAAACCGGGTTCACTTTTAAAACTGTGTGAGTGACAGAGTCTTTTAGTGCCAGCATCGTATCCAGGTAATCGCGATCAGAGAATAAAACAGCAGCTCTTCTCATTAATTGAATGTAAGTGGCCACTGGAGATTTAAAAGAGGCATCGAAGTAGTTGTAGTCCTGGTTTGGATACAGTTCAAAGTGCTCTGATAATTTTGCTCTCGTTCTCATTTGGTCGCCGTTTAAGAACTCTTTTGAAATAAAGTTCATAGCATCTTGGAAGTTTTGCTTGAAAACTTCATTTGATGAAATCTCATACAGTCTTAGTTGTGATTCAGCAAAGAAGACGAAGTCTTCAAGGTAAGGATGAGAGAACTCCACAGTTGTTGTGTGTCTCATCTTCATGCCGCCTTCAGCGTTTGTTAAGAACGTTTTAAAGACTCCTTCAATCGTTGTATTGATCAGGTTTGAGGCCATGCGCTTGATAACGTCAATTTGCGAGTATTGAACCACATCAACTAGAGCTGAAATCAGCATAAAGTTCCAGCTAGCGACACCTTTGTTGTCAGTTGCTGGTGGCATGCGGTCTTTTCTTTCGTTAAGGACTGCACGTCTTACTTTTCTAATGATGTCCCAGTTTTGCTGTTGGTAGAACTCTTCTTTTAATTCAGGATTTAATGAAACAACATTCAGGTTGTGCTCAAAGTTTCCTTTCGAAGAAATCTGGAACCACTTTTTGATGGAGTCCATATTTTTAGCAAGCGTTTCTTCTTCATCGTCATTTCTATTGAGCAGGTCTTCAAACTCTTCTTCCGTGAATGTGAAGTAAAGCCCTTCAACTCCTTCACTGTCGGCGTCTTGGGCCGAGAAGAAATGGCGAAGTCCATTGACGTCATCTGAAAGCATCTCTTGCTCTAAATAATCAAGAGTGTTGATCAGTGTATCGAAGACCAGTGGAGAAGGATAAACTAAGCTTAACTTAGTCATCGTTCTTAAGAATCCCGCCTGGTCATAAAGCATTTTTTCAAAGTGAGGCACTAACCATTTTTCATCCGTTGAATAACGGTGAACTCCACCGCGAGCGTGGTCGTTTATTCCACCCATCAGCATGCGCTCAAGAGAGTTGACGATAAATTCGCCGTGCTCTTTGGCGATCATCCCTTCAAGCATTTGCTCCAGTGCCCATTCATAATAAGCAAAAGTTGGGAACTTTGGAGCTGCTCCGTATCCACCCCAGGTTGTATCGCGGAATTCTTTAACCGCTTCTAAAATCCCATTCGGGTGAGGGAAGTGCCCCTCAAACTGCACGTCTCCCGGAGGAATAGATCCTTTTTTAATCGCTTCTGTTACTTGAACAGCATTTTTTTCGACTTGTTCTTTTTCATGATCGTAAGCGCGCTTAAGTTCCATGATTAAAGCAGGGAAGTTAGGAGCGTTGTCTTTAGAAGTGAGTGGATAGTATGTCCCCACATAAAAAGGACGCGTGTCCGGCATTAAAAACGCTGATAGCGGCCATCCGCCAGAGCTTCCAAAAAGCTGTGCGGCCTTCTGGTAGTAGTTGTCGATGTCTGGAAATTCTTCGCGGTCTACTTTAATAGCGACGAAGTTATCATTTAAGAATTTTGCGACTTCATCATTAGAGAAAGACTCATGGGCCATAACGTGGCACCAGTGGCATGACGAATACCCAATCGATAAAAAGATCGGTTTATTGTTTTTTTGAGCGTACTCCAGGGCCTCAGGTCCATAGGTCCACCAATGGATAGGATTGTCCTGATGTTGTCTCAAATAAAGTGATTTTGCATTTTTCAAACGATTAAAGTTTAGGGAAGAACTCATTTGTTGGCCTTTGTGATAAAAAACTAAGACCTTAATTATAGGACAGGCCCTCTCATAAAGGGAAGAAATTATTGATTATGCACATCAGTGAAAAAAATTTAGGATGACATCTATTGTCTAGACGGGAGTTGGACCTTTTGGATAAAGATCTCTTCATGAAATTTTTAGGCGTGGTAGGCATGACCCTTATCCTTGGAGGTCTTTGGGGACTTTCGGGTGTGATTGCTGAAAACAGATTAAAAGAATTAGAGGCCCAGGGGCACATTACTTACGGACCACTTCCGGCTGTAGCACCTCAGAGTTACTCTTACGAAGGTCTTCACCAGGCCTTTGACCCATCTTTACCGCTTAAGCGCGCGGGTGAACTTTCAAAAGCAGAATTTGAAGAACTTATCCTGACATCACTAAACCCTGAGATGCAAAAAGGATTGAAGCCTTATATTGGTTCAGTGCTTAACTTCTCTGTTGAATACCAAATGGACCCGTTTTGGATTATTTCCATCATTATGGTGGAGAGTAATTTTAAACTTGATGCCCTAAGCCCGAAAAATGCACGCGGTTTAATGCAGATCAAACCAGACACGGCCCAACATCTTTATCAATTAATGCAAAAAAATTTAACAGAAGATCAGGTGGCAAAAAATCTTTATCACCCGGAAGAAAATATTGAAGTCGGTGTTTTTTATTTAAAAAAGTTACTTCAGAACTTCCGCATGAACTATCGTTTTGCGACAGTTGCGTATAACATCGGGCCACAAAAACTAAGAAACCGTCTTGAAGCTGTCTCTTATACACATCTGACGCTGCCGACGAAGGCTTCTGTG
>CAXHHE010000124.1:0-8681 GCA_964016365.1 uncultured Bacteriovorax sp.
TACACAGAAGCCTTCGTCGGCAGCGTCAGATGTGTATAAGAGACAGGAGTATGTTGATGTGGTTACAATCGGAAAAGTTCTTCAAGCTGCCGGAACATTCTATACTGAAGAGTTAAATCCAAAAGCAGGACTAATCGCTGGAACATTCAATGGTTCAATTGCTTCATTAAATGCCGGTAAAGCGACTGTTCGCTACCTAAAAGAAGGAAACTTCTATGGGGAAAAAGGACGCATTAAAGATCTTGAAACAAAATTTAAAGCTAAATTCAAGGCCCTTTCTGAAGGGTCATGCAAAGGGAAAATCCCTTACTACGGTGGTATAGGAACTATGCTTTCATTTGAAGTGGGCGATGGTTCAGTTGATGTCACAAATAAATTTATGAAAAAACTTTTTGAAAACGGAATTATTTCATTCTCTGCTGGAAAAGAGCCAACTCGTGTTCGTTTCCTTCTGCCGCTTCCATTATTGGATTCGCACATTGATGAAATCTTCTCAATTGTTGAGAAGACTGTTCTCGAGACCATTAATTAGGACGTTTTATGTATATTCTTAGATCTGCAAGCCTAAATGACCTTGATGATCTTTACGATTTAAGCCAGCTGATGCTTTTTATCAATCTTCCGCCTGATAAAGAGATCATCAAGACAAAAATCGAAAGCTCAATCAAAGCATTCACTAAACCTTCCAGAAAGCTGTGGGAAAACCACTATCTTTTCGTACTGGAAGACACTAAGGCCCAAAGAATTGTCGGGACATCAATGATCCATGCTCAACATGGAACTGAAGATGAACCTCATTACTTTTTTACAGTTGGACAAGAGAACAAGTTCTCTATGTCTTTAAACACTGGCTTTATCCACGGAACTCTAAAGCTTGGATTGGACACTAACGGCCCGACAGAAATCGGAGGCCTTATCCTCGACCCAGAATTTAGAAAGAGTGACAAAAAACTTGGAAAGCAACTTTCATTCGTTCGCTTCCTATACATGGGAATGTTTCCTGAGCGCTTCAAAGACACGATTCACTCAGAACTAATGCCTCCATTTGATAACGAAGGCCACGCTCCTCTTTGGGAAGCAATTGGAAGACGTTTTTTAAACCTGGAGTACCATGAGGCCGACGTGCTTTCGAGAAGCAACAAAGAATTCATCTTGAATCTTTTCCCGTCAGACACCATTTATATGACACTTCTTCCGATTGAAGCACGAAATGCTATTGGAAAAGTAGGCGATTCAACGGCACCGGTAAAAAGAATGCTTGAGAGCATTGGCTTTAAGTACATGAACGAAGTGGACCCTTTTGATGGTGGTCCTCACTACCGTGCAAAACTTAAGGACATCACTCCTGTGAAAGATCTTTTTGAAGTGGAGATTCTTATCCGCGACAAAATTATCAAAAGCGATGTAGAGAGCATCATGGCCAGTCTTCCAACCGACGACGGAACATTTAAAGCTGCTTACATCACTGGAAACCTAAACAAGGGTTCCCCTGCTAAATTCATTATTGACCCTGAAGAAGCTAAAGAACTAGGACTTAAAGAGGACTTTAAAACGTTCGCAACTTACCTATAGGTGAAGATATGACAAAATATAAAATTTTAGGAAATTACTACAACGGAAACTTCAATCTGCCAGCAACGACTGGACCACTTGCTGTTGAAAACATCATCAAGAGATCATGTCCTGCTGATTTATCGCTTGCCCTTTGGGAAGCACCGGTTGATTACCGCGATGTAGATCGCGTAGTTGAATCGGCCATCAAAGGATTCAAGACGTGGAGAAAACTTTCTCAAGCAGAAAGAAACGACTACCTGAAAAAATACCAGGCAGAAGTTAAAAAGAGACAAGAAGAAATTGCGATCGCTATCGCTTACGAAACAGGAAAGCCACTTTGGGATTCAAAAACTGAAGCTGCTTCTGTTGTAGCGAAAGTTGATGTGACAATCAACGACTCTCTTCCGCGCATTTCAAACAAACAAATCGATGCCATTCTTCCAAAGACAAATGGTCACATCGTTTTTAAACCACTTGGACCAAGCTTAATCATCGGGCCATTTAACTTCCCTTGCCACCTAGCAAATGGACAGATCCTGAGCTCACTCATTGCTGGTAACTCAATCATCTTCAAGCCAAGCGAGAAAACTTGTTACTCTGCTCAGCTTATGATCGAGTGTTTCCACGCCGCTGGTTTCCCAGAAGGTGTTGTAAACTTAATCCAAGGTGACGGAGAAGTGGCAAGACGCCTTCTTAAAGAAAAATCAGTCAAAGGTGTATTCTTCACTGGTTCAAAAGAAGTTGGGAAAAAGATCCTGGATATCACTCACCACGATCTTTCAAAACTTGTCTCACTTGAACTAGGTGGAAAAAACACAACGATTCTGCATAAAGATGCCAACCAAGACCACGCTCTTCAAGAACTTTTAAAATCATGTTTCCTAAGCTCTGGTCAAAGATGCACTTCGACTTCAATCGTTGCCATCCACAGAAGTATTCAAGAAGAGTTCCTTGCGAAATTCCACGAAATGGCGAAAAAAATCATCATCGATCACCCTGTAGAATTCACTCGCGAGCCATTTATGGGGCCGCTTGTTGACCAAGGTGCTGTTGATGCCTACCTCCTATTCATGGGGATGGCAAAACGCGAAGGTATTCAAGAAATCATGCGTGGAAAACAATTAGATAAAACGAAAAAGGGTCACTACGTCAGCCCGTCTATTCACCTTGCTGAAAGATGGAATAACGACAGTATGTTCCTTCACAGTGAAATCTTTGGGCCAAACGTAACATTTATCCCGTACGATACAATTGAAGAAGCTATCGCTATCGCCAATGCCACTGAATACGGTCTGGCTGCAGCGGTCTTCACAAAAGATCAGGCGATCTTTAAGCAATGTGTGGAAGAAATTGATTCAGGTCTTGTTAACTTCAACCGCTCAACTGTTGGTGCTTCAGCGAAGCTTCCATTTGGTGGGGTTAAGAATTCAGGGAACTATCATCCAGCGGCCCTGACGACTATTGATGCTTGTGTGTATCAGATGTCTTGTTTAGAAGTACTTTCGGATGAACCGGAAGATATTAAAACGATTATTGGATTAGATCTTTAATACAAAAAAGCCCTCGAAAGAGGGCTTTTTTTATTGTTTATAAAGATCTTTCAATTTGAATTTAAGATTAATCAAACTCTCTTCAATTAACCCACCATTGATACTTTCCCAAGTTTTTACATAACCATCGGCCTGATCACCAAGAGAAAGTCTATGCATTCTTCCTACGACATACGCTTCATCCGCTATAATGTCTGCGTAATCATCTGCGGGAATATCTTCCAGCTTTAAACCTGAAGCAAACTGATCGACAAATCTTAAGCTGTAGGCATGGCCATCAATAGAAACGCTATCAATAGATTTATCTAATCTGCCGTCATAAATGCGCTCTTTAAAAGTGGCCATACGTCCTTCAAAATTAACTTCTGCCTTAACAAAGACTTTATCATAACCACTTTGAGCGGATTCTTTTATATCTAGCCATTGAACTTTATCCTGAGGTCTCACGCGTGCTAAAACCTGAAAGCGCTTGAGCCCAGCACTTCCTCCGTCTTCTTTGATTCGAACATAGTGATCAAAGATTTCAATTTTAGGAAATTTTTCTTTAAGCGAATTCGTTAAAGATTTTAGTTCTTCTACTGTTGTAGGGCGATCTGGAGTTTTATGCTTAATAAATTTAAAAGGCGCATCTTCACTGATAAATTTCTTCAGCGTTTTTTCTGTGACCATTGAAACGTCTTCAATACCTTTTTCAATATAAAAAGAGCTCACATGAGCTTCACCCTTAAGACCTTTTGAATAAGCTTCGAAATATGTTTTCCAGGCAAGATCCTTCTCAACGATCTTACCAGAGACAAAATGTCTTAAAACATCGTGATAAAGAAGGCCTTCCGTTGAATCATCAAAATCATTCAAAGTGAAAATGACTTTTCCTTTGTCATCAATAACAAATCCGAAGTTTTCGATGTGCAGATCCCCGGCAATTGTTCCCTGGAATTTCTCCAATGGTTTATAGAGAGATGCAAAATCAGGATCAGCGACATACTTGTAAAAAACCGGAGAAAAGGCACGATAGAAAGAATGGAAGTCTTTATTAGCTTCAATACGCTTTTCAATAAATGACCCTTTTTGATTCGGGTAGAACTCTTCCAGCATTTCCTTGCACGTTAGTGCTGGAGCTGCAGCAGGAGCTCGGGAAACAGCATTTTTTGGCATGTAATCGTTAAAAGATAACTTGGTATAGATGAAGGCCAGTGCAAACATGAATGGCACATACATCCATCTCATATCAGTACTGCTTTTTATTGACGAGAACGCCGATCTCAGAAGAAGACATCGGGTTCTGGTTGGTTGATTTTATCTGTTCGACGTCTACGTTGGAATTTTTTTGGTAGAGATCGATAATCTCTTTTTGCTTAAGTGATTTTTGTGAATGTTTTAGTCTCGCTTTCTCGATGAGAATAAACGACGACATGTTTTCATCTTCTTTATGTTCTGGCGCGATGACTTTTGCTTGAACAACTTCTGGCTCAGGTTGATAAGCGACTTGCGAAGTTGTTTTTGCCTGCACGACAAAACGTGGAGCAGGCGTCTGCTCTGGCCCAATAGGTGACTCTTCACCTTCAACTTCTGTCGATTCTTTTTTAGTGAAAGGAAGAATTTTGGCAGTCGCCTCTTCTTCTTTATTGTTTTGTTTTGAATGGGCCTCGTGAATTTCATCAAGCGATTCAGTGCTTGAGAAATCGCGGTAAATCTTGCGCTCTACTCGTTCATTCACTAGATCTGTGAGTGAAAGGAATTTACCACCATTGTGTTTGGTAGCAATGTCTGCGATCTCCTCAGGGGTGATAATTCGCAGAAGGTTCATGATAAGTAGATTTTGGACCGCCATAGTAATGAACTTATCGGAAGCATTGCCTTTAAACTTGAGTCATTTGATCTGGCATTGGTTTTTAATAAGATTTCAAATAGTTAGTCATTCAAACTGGCATTTTTTAAAAAAGTAGTAGACATTTAGGCCAATAATTTTTATAACTTGTAGACTTATTTCAGTAGATGTTGGGGAGTGGCGCAGTGGTAGCGCAGTAGACTGTTAATCTATTGGTCGTGGGTTCGAGTCCCACCTTCCCAGCCATTTTTTCGAAACGAACTTATCCTTCACTCCACGCCGAGTACTCCTTTAAATTCAGACCCTAGAATAATAAAATGCAGTTTCCTATGGAAAGAGCCTGACACAATCACGTGGGAACATTGTGGCTTCTTTTATATTATCTAAACCTATTATTTTTTGAGTAAGCCTTTCTAAGCCTAATCCAAAACCTCCATGTGGTGGAAGTCCGTATTGATGGGCATCCGTAAAAAATTCAAAATCTAGTGGATTCATTCCACGCTTAATCATTTTTTCTAAAATTTGTTCATATTGGTGAATTCTTTGCCCGCCCGTAGTTATCTCAACTCCTCTAAAAAGTAAGTCAAAGCTTTCTGTTTCATTTGGATTCACAGAATTTTCCATTGCATAAAAAGGTCGTTTGCTTGATGGATAAGCCGTCACAAAAACAAACTCTGAGCCTGTCGTCTTTTTGATATATTCACAAATCTTAACCTCTTCAATCGGTGACAAATCTGTTTCCTCGGTCTCGTTGATCCCGAACTCTGTTAACATTATTTCTTTTACTTCTGAAAAGGTTAATCGAGGGATATTCACGATTTCAGGAAGAGCTAGATTAAGCAATTCTATTTCCCTAGGACATCTAACTTTTATTGTTGAGATGATTTCTTTCAAGATATTTTCTTCAAGATCCATTATTTCAATAAAGCTTTCAATTGGACCCATTTCAATATCCATTGAAGTATATTCATTCAAATGTCTTGTAGTATTGTGCTTTTCTGCTCTAAAAACAGGGCCTATTTCAAAGACTTTTTGAAAGACACCACAACAAAACTCTTTGTAAAACTGAGGGCTTTGAGCAAGATAAGCTTTTTCTCCAAAATAATTCAATTCAAAAATATTTGCGCCTCCTTCAGCCCCGGCTTTTACTATTTTAGGCGTTCTTATTTCGGTGAAGTGATTTTTATCTAAATAACTTCTAAATCCTATAACAATGGCTTCTTGTATTTTGAATATAGCTTTAATTTTAGGATGTCTCATCGACATCGCTCTTTGATCAAAAAGAATATCGTTATTTATATTAAGCTCTTTTTTCGTTATATCGAATGGAAAACTTTTATACGGAGAAGAGAGCACTTTTAGTGCTGTAATTTTTAACTCAAAACTACTTGGCTTAATTAATGAATCTTTTATTTGGGCAGCTTGAAATGCTCCTTTGAACGCGATGGAAGATTGCTCTGTGAGATTATCAGGAAGCTCCCCTTCAAATATGGCTTGAATAAAGGTGTTATTGAGATTTATATGGATAAAGCAAAAATCCTTAAATTTCTTTAGGCGATATACGACACCTCTTGATTCAAAAGTTGATCCTTCTGTGATTGAGTTGAAAAATTCTTGCATATTACCTCCATAACGCAAAAAGGCCCTGAATTATTCAGGGCCTTTGCAGTTTTTGTATTTAATTTGGTTTTTCTTAAATTAATTTACTCATGCAGTACCCCTGAATTAAAAAGACAATCACAATCGAGTTGTAATGAATTAAGTGAGAGGATGAATAGGCATGGTAAAGCTATCATAATCTCATACTACTGCTTTTCTCTATGTTCTCAACCGGCAAATTCTGTCATTTTTTAACATTCGCTAAAATCCTTTTAACCATCATTGGATGCCACTTCTTAGTACCCATTTTGCAAACAATGTTCTGGGCAGATAAATCCTGAGCTATTTTCCGATAAGTCAGTCCAAGATTTCTCTTAATTTTTATTAATTTATAGAGATCTTCTGAAGAATACATAACATCCACATCTAAGGCTTTTTTGGGTCTTCCTGGCTTCCGAAGCACCATTCCAGACTCTCTCATGCGCTTCGCAATTGTATCCCTGGAGTGAACGCTACCAGCGGCCAATTCCCTCAAAGCTAGCCCATATTTCTCGTATTTATCATGGAGTGAACCAACGTCTTCTTCTTTCTTTATGCCAGATAATTCAATAAAGTCGATGAGATAGGGATTTGGAGTGAGAAGTTCGATTGAGGGATTACTTCCCAGCCATTTTTTCTAAGCCACCTTTTTTAAATCAATTTAAATTCTAAATAAAATGTTGTTCCAGATGGACTACTTTCAAAGCTAAGATTTCCATTGAGCTTCTGCATGTTCTTCTTAATGATATAAAGGCCTAGGCCACTTCCTTGTATATCACTGTTATCAAAATGCTTAAACATTCCAAAAACCTGATTGTGTTTTTCGACAGGAATTCCTTTTCCATTATCTTCCACTTGGATGTAGAGCTTATTCTGATCGCTAAATACACTGATTCGCACATAAGGATCTTTGTTGTCTCTATTAAAATACTTAATTGAATTGCTGATCAGATTATCAAGCACCTGTGTGAGACGTGTTTTTTGAACGTAGAAATCTTTTTTTTGACTAAAAGATCCGATGATTTTCACATTGTTTTCTTTAATAATGTAATCATACTTCTCTTGTACTTCTTTAATGTATTCATCGAAAGAAAAAATGCCGAGCTCTTCATCCATAACATCAGCTTTAGTTAACGTCAGAATATCTTCAATAAGTTTACTCAGTTTAACCGTAAGCTTCTTCACTCTTTCAGCATTTATTTTCACATGCTCAAGATTATGTTCTTCCAGGTCTTCCAAGATGCAATCACTTAGATTGCCTATTGTCATAAGTGGTGATTTTAAATCGTGAGAAGTGCGATAAGAAAATTCTTTCATCTCATTAGATTTTTCCTGAATTTCCTGTTCGTTTCTTTTTCTTTCAGTAATGTCGACAATGGAGCTGATAACAAACGTTTCGTTATTGGTATAAACTGGCTGCAGGCCAATTTCCACCGGAACTAATTTACCAGACTTATGACGGCCGAATAATTCGCGCCCTATCCCCATGGCCCTTGGAACAGGGTTGGACACGTAACCTTTTACAAAATGTGGATGTGGTTTTTTAAATTCTTCCGGGACAAGCATCTCTATTGGCTGTCCAATGAGCTCATGCTCATCATAACCAAATATTTCCTGGGTTTTTTTATTGGCCAGTTCAATGACTCCACTCTGGTTGATCATTAACATTCCACATGGTGAAGCTTGAACTGCTGCTTTAAATCGCACTTCTGCCTTTAGGCGCTCTGTAATATCTATGACGGAACTCATGACATAGATTTTTCCATCTTTCTGAATTGGATTTAAGCCGATTTCTACAGGAATATTTTCGCCATTTTTTCTCACGCCATAAAGATTCCTTCCCACTCCCATCTTTCGAGATATAGGATTGGCCAGGTATTCTTTAACAAGGCCAGGATGCGCTTTTTTGATTTGAGATGGCAGGAGCAGATCGAGATTCTTTCCCACCAATTCAGCAGGCGAGTAATCAAATAAAGTCCCAGCATGAACATTAGCAAGCTCGATAATACTGTCTTCATTCACTAAGAGCATGGCCACAGGACTGCAATTAAAGATGGCTTCATACACCTGTCTCTTATACACATCTGACGCTGCCGACGAAGGCTTCTGTG
>CAXHHE010000125.1:0-8674 GCA_964016365.1 uncultured Bacteriovorax sp.
ACAGAAGCCTTCGTCGGCAGCGTCAGATGTGTATAAGAGACAGCTTTATAAGTCTGCTCGGCTGCCAGGCTGCAAGTCGTTTCAGCGTACTCTTTTTGTACTTTTAAGTACTCTATCAGTACGGCCTGGTCGAGTTTGCTCTTCGCCCACAAATCAGGGGACGCAAACAAGAGCGAAATGATGTGAATAAAAAAATACATTCTTATTTAGAAAGATTTTTAACGAAGTCAGACTCCCAAAGGCCCAGACAAGTCCCGTTACTTAAAATAAGCACGACGTTTTGTGGCCCGGTGATTTTTTCAATCTCAGTCATCAATTCATCAAGGGTCCCGACAACACTTCCAGGTCTTCCCGATTTTTTGACTTCTTCAACAATTTTGTAAATATCCAGGTCACCAACGTTTTTAACACTTGTTGGTCTTGTTGGCTTAGTGAAAATAACCGAAGCCGCTCGTCTTAGAGATTCTTCAAACTCTTTCTGGAAAATCGCACTTCTTGCTGTCGCCGAGTTCGGCTCCATAATAACGTGAATGTTTTTTCCAGGGTATTTTGTAATGATTCCATCAAGAGTTAATTCAACTGCACGTGGGTGGTGAGCAAAATCATCGATCACTAGAGCGCCTTTATACACTCCGCGAACCTCCTGACGACGCTTAACCATTTGCAGGTCTTTGATGGCATTGGCAATTTCTTCTTTAGTGAAACCTTCTGTAAGCGCGTAAATGATAACAGCAGCAAGGTTTAAAACGTTATGCTTTCCAATCAAGTTTGTTTGGAAAGTGTATTCTTCTTTATTGAGCTTTAACTGGAACGTTGTTCCTGAAGGATCTGCCGATAGAAATTTCGGTCCAACTTCAGAATTCTCCCCATACTTCATCCAACGAGATTTATCTCCGTTACTGAATTCACTGAAAAGTTCATTGGCCGCCACATAGTCAGATGTGATGATGAACTTTTTTTCGATGTGAGGAATTGCAGCTCTAAATTGATCTTTGATTTCTTCAACTGAGTTAAAGATATCGGCATGGTCAAACTCAAGCGACGTTAAAATCAAATTGTCCAGTGAGTATGATCTGAACTTGGAAATCTTTTCGAAATAAGCTGAGTCATATTCGTCTGATTCAATGAAAAAATACTTCCCACTTCCTAACTTTGAAGAAGGGCGGCCTTCCATTACACCACCGATCAAATAACCAGGAAGTGCATTTAGGTTTTCAAAAACCTGTGTCGCTAAATAAGTTGTCGTTGTTTTACCGTGAGTTCCGGCAATCCCGATTACATTCACATCACTTAAAACCAATGCACCAATCGCAGTGGGGAAAGATGAAAACTTCACACCAAGCTCTTCAATCATGCGCGCATCAGGTCCGCCGTTTGGAACAACGTTACCGACAACAATCAAGTCAAATGACTTTAAAAATTCTTGAGTAATCTTATCAAGCTTGTGCAGTGGAATACCAGTTGACTCAAGATAAGTGCTCATCGGTGGATAAAAATTAATATCCCCACCTTCAACGTCATATCCTTTTTCTTTTAACAAACAAGCAGCAGCTCCCATTCCGGTTCCGCACACTCTGTAAAAAAACACTCGCTTAATATCTTTTTGCAGCTTTCTTAGAGCACTATAGTCAAGTTTGTTTGCTAAATTCATGAGTCTTCCTGTCAACTAATGGTGAATTCTACCTGTATCTTAACATATTTAACCCTAAAACATAAGCCAAATGTTACCGAAGAAACACTGAGGTGTTGGAGACTCTTATGAAAAACTTATTATCAATATTCATGTTAAGCATACTGCTTATTCAGGCAGGATGTTCAAGCCTTACTGAGCGCTCACCTGCTCAGGCCGATAGTGAATATTTTCACAATGCCTTTTCTTTTCCTGCAACTGTGAAAGGAAAGATAAATCACAAAGAAACAATTGAAAAAGTTCTTTCAGATAATATGGGCATGGGTGGTCACTATCCAAATAAAAAGACAGAGACTCCACGCTCTGAATTTATCGCCAGTAAGTCTCTGCCAAAAGGCGAGGCGTTTCACCTTGAATTTGATATTGATCCAAAAACTTCTCAACTCGTCTACAGAATCTATCACGCACCTGGTGCGCTTCAAGACGATGTGGCCAGTTATTCATTAATGGATTTTCTGAGCAAGGTTCTGGACACAGGAAAACTGGATACAAAACAAGCTGTTTTCGAAATGTATTACAACGCCAGACAAGGCGACCCAATTGCAATTGATAATTTTTTAAAGCTGCGCGACTCTGAACAACATTATATCTACGGGGTCGACAACACTGTCTTTGATAGTGATGAATATAAAAAAGCTGCCAAAAGCGTAAAAGCTCAAAGAAGTGAAATCGCTTCTGAGATCAAGGCGCTTAAAGCTCAAAGAGCAAAAGACAAGACCAAGAGAAAAAGTGTCCTGGACGCTCTTGATAAAGCTCCGGAAGGAAAACAATTCAGAACTCTCATTGCTAAAAATGACCGAGCAGGTGCTGCCGCTGTCTTAAAAAAATATCTTCCGTGGGAAGAGATGGCCCCTTTTGAAAAGAACTTCTGGGAAACCTATATTGAAGTCATCGAAAAGCCAGTCCCCCTTGAGCAAAGAGTTTTAATCTATCGTGGGCTTGATGAAGATTACATTCACCGCGGTCTGGTTAAAGGAAAAGAACTTACTGAAAAAGAGGCCATAACAATGAACAAGGCCTTTGTAATGTCTTCGGGAATGGTAAAAAACCAAGGGTCTTGGAACAGAAGACTCCGCTCTCTTGAGGCCATGAACGGAAAATTTATTGCCACCACATCTGATGGCAGCGATGAATATGCTCAGGTCGCCAGAATTAGTACCATGTTTAAGCGTCACTCTGAAGATCCAAAAGGAAGCCCATTCCTTTCTTACACTCCAAAATTTGGGGTGGCGGAAAACTTTGGTGGAGAAAGAGTTTCGGCCTATCTGTTTGACCCAAGACTTTTAAGTTTTAACTATGCTTCAACTTTCGACAGCGAGATTGAATACCTGGTTCCACTTACAACTTTTCCCGATGAGCTTGTAGGAATCGCCGATATTAATCTTCTCCCGGACAATATGAGATATGCCCGTCAGGAGCACTTAAACTCTCAGCTGGAAAAACTGATTGCCAGTGAATATGGTGAAGCTAAGAAGAAAGAGATTCTGCTTAAAATCAGAAAGAACACTTACGATTTCTTTAAAGGTGAATACGACGACATGGTTGCAGTTCCGGGGAAAAGCCCGGCCGCTTCCAATCTGTCCTTTTATAAAAAATTCTTAACGAAAGGTGACCCGAAGCCGCCCATCTCTCCCAAGGGAGACATGAACTGCAAGGATCTCATCGAACTTTTCTGGATGGCGAATTGATATGAAACTTACATCACTACTTCTGATTCTCTCTCTCTTCATCACCAGCTGCTCGACTGTGCAGTTTGGAAAACCAGGTATGTCAGCTCCTTCAGTTGAACGTCTACCTGCCTCAAGTGTTGAAGAAATTGCTTACTACCTGTCTGTGGATAAGTTCAAATACTATTTGAATGAATACTCAGTCGCACAAGAAGGAAAAATTCCTGATCCCATTATTAAATATCTTCGCGGCCTGGATGTTCAAGACATCATGAAAATGAACCTGGACACAGAAGCCCTTAAAGATGCTAACAACTACGATAAAATCATCTGGGACCTGCTAAAAGATGAAAAGCTTACTGATGGTGTGACTCAAACTCAGTTGAAGTGGGGTTACAATTTCTTTAAGACAAAACTTAACGAAGCTTTCAACTTAGCTCCTAGTAAGCTGGATATTGCTCTGACTATGCCAAGCACGAGCACTGATATCAACACTGGAACTGTCCTTAATCCGGAAATCCTGGCACCAGAAGATATGACTCTGGATTCAGGACATTATATTTCAAACAGAACGACAAGAGCGATCTTCTGGGAGGCTAACGAGAATAACCGCCCTATCGAATTCCACCTTGGAGACAGCCGCGAGTTCTTAAAAGAGTTAAAAGACAAAAACGGTGAGCTTCTTTATGAAGTAAAACCTTTTGCTAAAAACTACAACAAGATTTACATCATCCAATACCCGGGTGAAAAAACTTACCGTTATGCGATCACTAACATTGGTGGACAAGACCGTCTTGACCACTTAACTCACCAGATCTCTCTTTCTAATTTCTCTGGTGGAAAATTAAACAGCAAAGTTATCGTTAAAGGCGATATTAAAAAATTCCACGCGGCCAAAGCTGAAGAACATGCTCTTCAACTTCGCCTGCTTCCAAAAGCAGACCGTGTTATCATCGGGCAAAAAGAATCTATCGATGGAAAGTTCAACATCTTCTGGAAGATGGGAGCGCTGAAGAACTACTACCAAAGCAACCGTGCTGCTTTTGAAAAGAAAGTCGAATCTCTTGGGACAAAAGAGCGCGAAAAATTCTTTATGATGATGAACAGTGTTGGTGGACACGAAGCGATCTTCAAAGACAAAAAGATCATCGAAGACGCTTACGCCCTGTTTGAGCCGGAATTTACAAAAGATCCTTCAATGCTTCCAGGCAAATTCAAACTTTATAACTACGACAACTTTACTATTGAGATGTGTGACTACGTTTTTGAAGGAAATGATGGAAAACCAGTCCGCTGGCGTGTTGTTTCTAACGTTTGGGGAGATGAAGTTATTCCTATCGCCCAGGCCCTAAAAAATACAGGACACACAAATGTAACGTACATGGGTACTGCTGGTGCTTTCGCTAACAAAGAATACAAAGTTGGAGACCTGGTTTCTCCGGCGAAAGTAAGAGATGGTGAAGCCGCTTTACAGATGATGTCTCAACCAATGAAAATCGAAGGCGCTAAGTACGGTGGAACAGTTGAACACGTAGGATCTCCTTTTGAAGAAAGCCATGCGTGGCTGGCAAAGGCCCAAGCGCGTTCTGAGTTTGTTGAAGTTGAAACGTCTTACCTGAGAAGAATTTTCAATGGTCCAAAAGACAACCTGGAAATCTTCCTTCTTATCTCTGATATTTTAGGAAGTGAAACTGAAACTCTTGCTCACGCGACGAGCTCAAAGAGAAAGAACTCTCAAAATAAACTTCTAGCAAAACTTTTTGAAAGAGATGCAAAAGGAATCCCGGCAGCAACAAAGTACACTCCTCCAACACAACTGGAAGGAATTAAAAATTTAGTTTTAAGAACACTGGAAAAGAAGACTCCGGCCTTCCGTTACTACGTTTACTCTAGCTTAAAAGGAAACAAGAACCTGACTCAACAGGAGATCCTGGCCTTTGCTGAGAAAAAAGCTTCCTTCACTGACAGTTTCCTGCTTGATCGTTTAGTGAAGATTGGTGAAGTGATTCATGAAATGAAAAAGAGTTACCCTGAAGCGGGAGAATTTGAAGTGGCCTTCTCAAAGTCATTGGTTGAAGGTACATGGAACCCTAAAGAAGATAAATTGGCCGTGACTTTTAAAGCAAAAAGCCCACAAAGTGAAAAAGTCATGAAAGAAGCACTGAAAGAAAATCAGGCCTTCTTAGACAAGATGAAAGCTTTTGCAGTCATTGACGTTAAAACGGCCATTGATGACCCAGGCATGGTCTGGTTAAAAGTTCCGGAAAAAACAGACCCGGACTTCCTGGTGAAGATTTATTCACTTTCAGGTTTTAAAAATGCCGGTCTTTACAAAAACGTCACTTATAACGGTAACGTCACACTAGATTTTCTTCCTACAAGCCAGACGGAAAACGCTCTGGAAGCTTTCTACCAAGGCAAAGGAGCTGTCCCCGCAGTTAAAGGCCTTGATGTTGGCGGAACTTGTATGGAAGCGATGTCGAGGTTAATGAAGATCTTATAGTTTTCGGGGAGCTCTATGTTTTCCTACGGTCGTACGGCCTTATTATTGTGTGCCTTGGTTGTAAGTTGTGACAACAATGTCACGATCTCAACTCAATCATCAAAATATTTGGTGAAGGCACACGTGACTGAGCTGACGGCCCTGGACGCCCTTCCACAAGAAGTGCGCACACAGCTTGAACGTGAATCCTTAACGAATAAAAAACCAGTAAAATTCCCTCTCGCTTACTACCTTATCCAGGAAGAAGACACCAAGATCTTGTATTCTTCTGATTTTGAAACAAAAATCACCGGCCAACTTTTCCTTGTGGTGAGTGGAACAAAATATTACAAACTTTTTGTCCATCCAGACCTGGAAGGCAGTTACTCTTTTTTAAGAAATGCCTACAGGTATATTGGTCCTGATCAAACTGAGTTTATGGCCACTCCTACTACAGGCGAAAGAACCATGGCGGTTTGGAACCGATCGCATGCAGGCAAAATGCCTTTCATTGTAAAAACAGAAATCGACGAGCGTACAATCAATATGGGCAGCACCCGCGTGCCGGCCGGTTTATCACAAACAGTTCTTCCTGACTCTATTCAAATGATCTTTCACCGTCCTATAAAGGGAACGAAAGAGCGCATTGAAGGTCAGCAAATCACTAAAATCCCTTCCTACAAATAATCATTAAGCCATCCAAATTCTGTAATTTTTACAGCTAAAACCACCTTTTTCCCCTTTTTTTCTAAGCCCCTCTATAATGCCGGCACAAATAAAACTTATTAGGAGTCTTTATGAAGGCATTCGTTCTTGGACTATTAGTTCTTGCTCTATCAAACAACGTATTTGCAGACACTGAAACACGCACATACAAAAAGATCAGTGCGACTGAAGCCACTGTTACCATTAAAACTGAAGAGACTGATGGAACACAGGCCGCTGGTTATGTTGATGCTCAAGAAAATGAAAGATTTATCAGTGAACTTTTAAAAGACCCTGCTTCTCCACTTTATAAAATCGCAAAAGAAATTGAAAACGACATGTGTGACTCTGAAAGCACTCCAGATAACTCTTGGATCGATGGATGTGGTGAAGTGACAATCACAAAAGAAGTAAGAACATCTTTTGGAAGAGGTGGATGGGCTTCAGCTGGCGCTGGATACACGTTCTTTGTTGGTTTCACAAGTGATGGAACAGGAAGATTCTTCGATGTTTCTTATATGGTTACAATCGGTGAATCAGCTGACGCTCAAACTGATGATAACGGTGAATACAACGGAATCGTTCTTAAATCACTTTCTCTTGCCGAAGTAAAAAAATTGGAACAGTAAAATAAAAAAGGGGCTTTTCGGGCCCCTTTTTATTTTTTTAATCTAAATAGAAAATGACCTGACTGACGACTCTCACCTTTTTCTTCAGCGACGAATCTGCATCATAATCATTAATCGGCGACCCAATTGAAAAAAGTCCTTGAGACGCATTTTTAATGTCTCCAACCTTTGCTCCTGCATTGGCCGCAAAACTCTGAGCAGCCGCTCTGGCGTTCTTAGTTGCTTCTTCCAGCATCTGAGGTTTGATATCATTTAAGGCCGTAAAGTAATAACTCACACGGCTTCCAGATAAAGCGACACCTTTACTTAAAAGCTCATCGGTCTTCTGGCTAGCGGCAACTAATTTATCAATTTTTGTACTCGTCACCACAAATCCACCACGGGCCACAAAACGTGCGCCTTTTCTCTCGCCGTACTCTTGCGCTTCTTTATCTGTGATATTCCCAGCGTCTTTAATAATTTCTTCTTTTGTAAAACCCTCTGCTTCTAAAAAAGCTAAGGTTGTCTTCTGAGTGTCGCTAATCTTCTTGTTGAGATCACTCATATTGTCTGAAGCCACATTGTAAGTCAGTGACCATCTCGCCTCGTTGGCATCCACTACGCGTTCCGAAAGTCCTTTAACTTCCACCACACGGTCTAGTTTTTTAAACTGAATAATCCCGTTACCGATAAAAAATCCGCCTAAAGCAACTCCAAATGCAACAACTAAACTCGACACTGAATTCATTAAATCCTCCAGATAGCTTCACCAAGTGTTTTTCTAAGATGGGTTAATCCCGATCGTTCATACCAATAAGTTTGAGTGGCGTTAGTCAGAATGACTGAACCTTTTTGTTGCTCAAGATCTATCCAGAACGATGTCCCGGTAAATCCTAAATGCCCAAAAGTTTTTGTCGTAGCACCCTTTCCTGCCAGTGTATTTTCCGGGTCCATGACATGGTCAAAACCCAGAATAAAGCGGTCTTCATTTTTATGTGTCTTAAAGGCTTCCGCCAGCTGATCGTTTAGTTTGACCGTCTTATTCCAATTAAGGAGTGAACGGCACAGGCCTCCGACAGTCGCAAATAAACCAGCGTGAGAAATAAACTCACCAATGTTGTAACAATTATTATCATGAACTTCTCCACTGACTACACGCTTATTTCTGATTCCATACTCCGGTGAAAAGGCGCCATCTGGAAGCTCTTTCCAGTGAAGCATTTCAGGATCAAAGTAATACGAACATAGTTCCTTTAATTTTTTCCCTGACTTCTTTTCAATCTCCAGCATGCAGCGAAGAGAGGAATAATCAGAGTATAAAGTCGGGGATAATTTTATATCGTAGGCCCATAGTTCATCTCTCCATGTATCTTTAGAGAGAAGTCCTCCACTTGGCAGGCCAGCAATGTGATTTAAAAGAAGTGAATTCTTTTCATCAAAAAGTCCTGGCTCCTTTAACCTCACCGCTGAATTAGTCCTGTCTCTTATACACATCTCCGAGCCCACGAGACGCTCAGTTATC
>CAXHHE010000126.1:0-8619 GCA_964016365.1 uncultured Bacteriovorax sp.
GATAACTGAGCGTCTCGTGGGCTCGGAGATGTGTATAAGAGACAGTCCCTTATCTGCAAAGTAGACCAAGTTAAGTGCTCCCAACTCTGCCTGATCTAACCCCATCAAAGAGGCCACGAGAACAAAGTCCGCATTGCTGATGCGATTATTCTTTTGCCAGTAATTAAAATTCTTCGCTCTATTTTTTAAAGACTCAAGACCTCTGCCCTGGGCCTTACTGACAATATCACGGGCCGCTTCTTCAAATGTTCCGTAATTTTCCAAGACCGTAGTCTTGGCCATATTAAGCATCGCTCGCCCATAAAGGTTCCCCAGCATTTCAGGTGAAAGGCTAGAACCCAACTCGCGGTTGGAAACAATGGCAGGGTTACAGCTTGCGGCCTGTGAGTTAGAAACACCCGCGAATGGAAGAGAGAGCAAGGTAACTAAAAATAATTTTGAAATCATATTCAACATCCTTTCAAGAAATAAAATATGATTTCAGATGCAAACTAATGGCCACGAATAATTAAAATAAGCATTTGATAATTAGAAAGGGCACTGACTAAATTTTTGACGATGAATAAAAATGAAGACAAAAAAAGGGAAGCTTTCACTTCCCTTTCATTTAGTAAACATTATTAATTTTCACTCTCAAATTAACGACAGATTGTCTCTCTATCGATGATTTTCTCTGATTCAGTTCCACGAGCTGGAAGGCTAGCGATAACGGCAGTCGAGTTCTCTGGCATAAACTCAAGACGAACTTCGCGGTCTGTTCTCTTGTAGTGGTAAGAAATATCTTTTAGTCCGTATAGAGTGATCACTACGTCTTTACAAACTACGTCACACTTTCCAGTTTCTTTTACACACACTTTTTCACACCTTCTTTCTGTGATTTGTCTCTCACATTTTTCAGTTGTGTCTGTGTATCCCCAGTGGTCAACATTTGTTGTGATTGTCCCGCTTACGTTGAACGGCTGCTCGATTTTTCTTCCTTCGATATAGAATTGTCCATTTAGTGGAAGGTTTAGGCTGTCTTCAGACTTGATTGGAATATCCACTTCTCCCAATGATCCACCTTTAAGTTCCAGGTTAATATTTTTCTGGCTCTTTACTTTCAGCTCAGCTGAATAAGACCCTGGCTCGATTTTGATTGTTTTTGTTTTTAGATTTAGAAATCCTGATTTCTTCTTCACGCTCATAGCTTCACGAACTTGAAGTGAACCATTTAATTCCACACATGATACAGATAGCAGCAGAACACCTAGTAACAACATTGCTTTTTTCATGAAAATCCCCCTCAGAATTTTTTGCTTTATTAAGCACGAGACTCCTAGAGCAAGGCCTGTGCCAACAAAAACATCAGTTGTTTGAATAACATTTCAATAAGATCGCCTCTAATCTTGCAGTGACCATATATCACTGGTGCCAGAATGATCCTGAGAAAATGGTGTCACTATCTTTTTTACACACGCTCTTTACTGATCTTTATAGAAGTCATAAAAACGCCGCATATAACCACACGGGGGAACTATGAAGTACTTAATGCTACTTAGCTTGATGTTTGCTTTTAATGTTAAAGCTGACACTGACCTAACAATCAACGACGAACTAACACTTGCTGACGAAGCAATCCAAGCTCCTACAATGAACATTGAAGGACAATACCAAGTAGCTGAACCAACTCCAGCACCTGCTCCAGCTCCAAAAAGAGTTGTAGTAAGAAAACCAGCTCCTAAGAAGTTAACGGCTTCTGACCGCCTAAAACTTTTAAGAGAAAGACTTGAAGAAAGAAACCGTATTATGGTTGAAAAGAAAATGGAACAAATCAGATTCCAACAAGAGATGGCGCTTGCTCGTCAACTTGAGCAATCAATGAACCAACAGTTAAAAGCACTAGATAACGTAAAGTAATCACTCTTTTATAAAGGCGCCTCCGAACCACGGGGTGCCTTTTGTCTATCTCTTGAACACGCTCTCTATGTAATTCTTTCAACTCTCCACCCTTTCCTAAATAAATTGCGATAATAGTCCAAATTTAAACCTTAAACGGGATTTCTTATGAAGAAGATGCTTCTAGCGACTCTTGCTTTAACAACTGTTATGCAGTCATGCGCTCCTAAAAAAGCAGAAACGGCGGGTGCCTATAAAGATAAAGTCATCTTAGGGAAATTCTACGATGCTGTTGCCAACTCTACTTTTAATGAGTCTCAACTAAAAGACCTTCCAAGAACCATCAACTTAAATGACCAGACGACTGCGGCCAAAAACCAAAGTGACCGCGGGACTTGTACTTTTTTTGCGACAACTGCTCTTTTAGAGAGTGCAATTAAAATCGATCTGGAAAAGGACGTTAACCTTTCTGAAGAGTTTATGAACCTGGTGACTAAATACTCAGGGTCTTTCAATACTGAAGAAGGATCAACAGTAAGCTCTAATCTTTCAGCAACTAAAAACTACGGCGTAATGCTCGAGAGAGACTGGGGTTATCAGCCTTCATGGTTCCAGAAGGGACTTCCATGTGAGAAGTATGAATCGTCAAATTCAGCAGCACCTAAAGAGTGCTTCATGCACAACGTGCCAAGTGAAGAAACACAAAAAAGCATTATCGCCTTTGATGGCATTGAATACGGAAGCGTTCAAAAAAATACTAACGAGATCATCCGCTTTTTAGCTAAATATCAAAGACCGTTGACTGTTGACGTTTCAGTTAACTTTGATGGATGGCCGCAAACTGGAGATGTTTTTTATAACGCTGACTTAAGAAAGGCGTGTTTACAAGCACCGGATAAATGCGGTGGACACTCGGTTCTTATCACAGGATACGATCTTAATAAGAAAGTTTTCTTCTTTAAAAACAGCTGGGGTAAGGACTGGGGTAAAGATGGTTATGGGACAATGACGTTTGAAATGATCGATCGTTACGTAACAAGTCCTCTTTACTGGGCGCAGGCAACAGAGAAATTCTCTGTTCCTGAAGACCATGCTGAAACATATTTTAAAATGGATGACTTTACAGCGACGTCATCACTAGATGAAGACTCGTTAAAAGCAGAAGTCACAGGAACTATTTCAAATATCAGTGGACAATTAGTTTATGTGAGCTCTTTCCTGGCCAAAAAATCGCGCCTGATCACTGAGCTTCCAGGCGATGAGAACTCTACCGTTGTTCCCCTTTCATCTTCGGAGTCTACTCTTTTGGGAGAGAGCTATTATAAGACCTACAAGTACTTCATCCCTCAGAGTGAACTAAGCATGGGCTGGTCGGCCGAAACTCCTTTAGTGCTGGAATTCCCGGCAAAAGGAAGAAAGATGAAGACCCTGAGTGACCTTTTAAGCTCTTCAGGTGAAGAAGCTGTGCTTAGAACAACCATTTATGTTCACACGGACGATCAGTCATATAAGATTTTAAAACGCACGTACCAGACAGTTGAGTAATCTATAAATCGTCTAAAGTTTTAACAGGTATTTTTTATCTGTTGAAACTTTAGACAGTCCTTCTCCTTCAATAATCATTAGTATCAGCCCCTTACCTCTTGGCACATTAGTTGTAATAAGAACTGCATATCACATACGTTTCTCACCAAGGGGATTATATGAAAAAGCAGTCGATGATGTTCCTTACGTTCTCAGCTCTACTAACTGTGAATGCATTCGCTCCTAAAACTTTTTGGGATCAACAGAAAACAACTGGACGTGCACCTTCTAGTTTAGAAGAAGACCGTCTGGAAAAACTTGAACTAGAGAAAAAAGAAGCCGCAAAAAAAGAAGAATTAAAAAAGAACGAAATCACCGTTCAATGTCTTAAAGACGATAAGTCATCAAAGCTTGATGAAGAAATCAAAAAGCTTATGGCCGATAAACAGGCCATTATTAAAGAGCTTGAAGAATTAAAGAAAGCTAAAAAAGAAGATGCAAAAGAAGACGCTCCTAAAAAGGACGAAGCCAAAAAAGAAGTGGTTAAGACTGATTCGAATCAGGACGTCCTGATGATCATGTCTCAATTGACATCACTGATGATCTCTCAGCAGCAACAACAGCAAATGATGATGCAGCAGATGTTCTCAATGATGGCGCAACAAAAACCACAATACCAATCACCTTATGATTCATTCTCACCAATGAGTGAATACATGAGCCCATACGCTTATATGCACGATAGCTTTAATAACTTTGGTTACATTCCATACGCACCATTCAGCGAAATGGGTGGATACCAAGGGATTGGGATTGGTTACCCAACATCACGCTCTCCGTACCAACAACAACTTGGTGGGATGGACCGCGCACCTTCTCAGGAAAAAATGGAAAGATACTACTTCCAGCCACAATTCCAGGAACAGGCACAGGCCCAACCACAACAGCAACAGCCAATGCCTCATGATGGATTCAACTTCAGTGTTAATTCATCAAATGATTTTAACCGCGTACGTTTTGAATAATTAGCTTCTTTCCCCCAGGAAGCTACACACATAGGCCGAAGGAGTTCCCCCTAACTTCTTCGGCCTTATTCTTTTTATCCGACCAAAAGGCTCCAATAAAAAAGTGGAAATATTTTCCGCTTTTTCCTAAATCTTTTCCATTACACTCACGACAAGCTTGTATAAGCATTCTTGAGCTAAGGAACGGTTCGGGAACAACTAGTAGGGACGCAATTTAGTGAATAGGATTTCACCATGAAAGTAGAACTAAAAGGTCAGATTAAGAACGATAAACTTATCATTAAAAAATGCCACATTTGCGGCCAGGTTAACGAATCTCACCAGGAACCGCAAAAATGTATGCAATGCAAGAAATCTTTCCTTCCTTCTAACTACTTTTCAAAAGTTCACTCTAAAAATCAATCAGATTACGAAAAACTTTTCGCTTACGGTCATGAACTTCATGACGAAGACGTCATAAAAGGTCTTACAGTTCTTTGGTAGTTGCTCCCTTTTCGTAGTTTTAATGCTATGAATAGTTATGCAACAACTTCATCCAGTCGTCCTTAGGCTCTTTCAGAAAAAAGGCTTTACTCATTCAATGATTGAAGACTTTCTGTCATGGGATTTAAAAACAATTCCCGATATGGGCTCGCTTAAAGATTTAGGCAAAGCTTCAGCGCGAATTATTGAGGCCATTGATAAAGAAGAGAAGATTGGAATCTACGGCGACTACGATGTCGACGGGACAACGTCATGTGCTCTTCTCTACCACTTCTTCCACATGCTGGGAGTAAACGTCAGCACAGTTCAACCTTCTCGCTTTGTTGAAGGTTATGGCCTACACCTTTCAAGTATTGATGAAGCTGTTGCCAACAACCTAAAAATTTTAATCACCGTAGACTGCGGGATCACAAATAATGAAGCCGCCGACTACGCTCGTGAAAAAGGTCTCGACCTGATTATCACCGACCACCACAAAGATGCGCGCGAAACAATGCCGAACGCTTTTGCGGTTATTAATCCAAATCGTCGTGATGAAATCGACAATCCCCACTATGACCAACTAAAAACGATGGCGGGAGTAACGGTTGCCTTTGCTCTTGCCGTCCAAATCAGAAACGACCTGATTAAAATGAATCAAAAGATTCCTTCGATCTACTCGCTTCTGCAATTTGTGGCCATTGGAACAATCTGTGACCTTGCCCACTTATCACCACTGAACTTAAAACTCGTCCGCCACGGACTTAAACTTTTAAAAGACACTGAGTACCCGGGGCTTCGTGCCTTTTTTACCAGTGAAGAATTAAAAGCAAAGAGCATTCCTTCTGAAAAACTGGCCTTCCATGTGGGGCCATTGATCAACTCTAAAGGAAGACTAGAGCATCCGGAAGCTTCGCTTCAACTCCTGATTTCAGACAACGCAGAAAAAGCGCGCGAGTACTATGATTTACTGGTGAGCTGTAATGCTGAAAGAAAATTTATTCAGAATGAAGTTTACAATGAGGCCCGCGAACAAGTCGTAAGAGAATTAAAACACCACGACGGCGAACACTTAATCACTATCGTTTATCAGCCTCACTGGCACGAAGGCGTTATTGGAATTGTGGCCTCAAAATTAGTAGAGGCCTTTAAAGTACCGGCCATCGTCTTCACAGACTCTGAACACGAAGGCATCATCAAGGCTTCATGCCGAAGCGCTGGTGACCTGGATATTTTCTCACTCCTCAAAAAAGAGTCTGAGCTCTTTATTAAGTTCGGAGGCCACAAGGCCGCTGCCGGGCTTTCAATGCCCAAAGAAAACCTTCGCGCGTTCATTGATAATATGAATGCCAGTCTAAAAGATATTCCAGCGATCACTCGCACGAGAATTGATTTTTACGACCTGGATATCGATGCCACAGAAATCAATCCACAGCTTATGCGCGATCTCGACCTGATGGAGCCTTTTGGAATGGGCAATGAGAAGCCAAAATTCCGCATTAAAGGTGTTAAGCTGGATTCTTTTGACCTGATGAAAGATGTCCACGTGAGATGGAGCCTTTCAAAAGAAAAGGTGAAATTAAAAGGGATCAGCTTTAACTATATCGGCAAACATGAGGCCATCACTCCAAGTGAGGTCTACTCTACTCAAAATTTAAAACAGGAAGACCTGTCGGTGTATTTTACGCTGGGGTTGAATCGTTTTAATGGGAATGAGTCGATTCAGCTCATGGTCGACAAATTAGAATTTAGTTAACATTCAGCAAATAAAAAAGGGAGCTTTCGCTCCCTTCTTTTTAATTTATTTTAAGATATTGTAGTTGAATGCAATACCAGCGTAAATTTTTTGCTCTTCAGTTTTTGAAGAAGCTGGTTTTGTTTCTTTGCTTTCAGAGTTCGCGTATACAACGTGGTAACGGAAATCTTCATCTTTGTTTGGAACGTACTCAAGACCTAATTCCCAAGCAGTTCTTTCTGATTCGTTTGATCCAGTTACGATTCCATCAAATCCTTTTTCCCCATCTTCTTTAATGAATTTAGCGAATGGCTTGAAGTTTTCGTGGTTGTAACGAACTGTAGCTACGATAGAGTTAAGTTTTGCGTCTCCAGCAGCTGAAAGTTTTTCTTGTTCAAGAACAAGGTAATCAGCTTCAACTGTGAACTGAGCAACGTTTAAACGTAGACCAGCTGACATGAAAGTGTCGTATTGACCAGCGCGAGTTGTCCCTTGCTTGTGGTAAGAAAGAACTGGCTCGATCATTTTGTTCATGAATGATCCGTAGTAAGCTGCACCAACAACTTTCTTATCTGTGAAAGTAGCTGTTGCTCCTTGAGCTGAATCAGATTGTTGTAGGTACTGTAGATAGATGTTTTGTTCAGCTACAGAGTAACCAGCAGTAAGACCCATTAGGTTATCAGCAATGTTGTCGTTGAAAACTGAAGTCGAGTAAATATCTCTTGAAGAGTATTCGTTCTCATGTCCACCAGTTAAAACTGCTTGCTTACCAACCATTGCAGAAATCCCGTGTCCGAAATCCTTAGTTAGGAATGCTTCGTCCACAAGGTTAGTTAAACCATTATCTTTTGAGCTATCAGCTTCTTGGAAATCAAGAGTTAACTTAGCAGTCATTGTATCATTTAACTTAGCGTCTGTTACCAGTCTAAGGAATGATGTTGTTAATACACCTGAAGAATCTTTTCCAGGGTTGTTGTCAGTTTCAGTGCGAACGTAATCAAAACGTCCTTTAAGTCCCATTACAGTGTCTAATGCCATTGCCGAACCTGAAGTAAGTGCAAGAGCAGCTACGATAGTCAAAGCTTTCATTTTCTCTCCTCGAGTGTTTTTAATAAAAAGAAACAGCAGTTAATTTTGATCCCGCCCTAGCGTTGGTGTCAAATAAAAAATTAATCAATGCTTATCTCTTAATTGTTACTTTCTCGATTTTAACTTCCTTTACTGGACGATCCCCTGGACCTACAGCAGTTTTTCCGATAGCTGAAACCACATCCATCCCACTTACAATTTTTCCAAATACCGTGTGTCTTCCATCTAGGTGTGGAGTTGGAACAAGAGTGATAAAGAACTGAGAACCATTAGTCCCTGGTCCTGCGTTTGCCATTGAAAGAATCCCCGGTCCAGAGTGTCTTAGACCTGGTTGAGTTTCATCTTTAAATCTGTATCCTGGTCCGCCTCTTCCTGAACCTTCTGGGCATCCACCCTGGATCATAAAGTTGTCGATTACACGGTGAAAGATTAGTCCATCATAGTAAGGCCCTTTTTTCGCTGGAGTTTCTTGTCTGCCTTCAGCAAGGTTAATGAAGTTCCATACTGTCTCAGGACATTCTTTAGCGAATAGTTCTACTTCAAACTCTCCCATTGTCGTCGTAAAAACTGCGTTTACACGATCAAGGTTTTCTTTGTGTTCACTTTTTTTAACATCTCCAAATCCAAACATATTGTTCTCCTTCTAGTAGTTTGATGTCTTAAATGTTCCGCGGATATCATCCGCATTTTTTTTTGTATCTTGTTTGTAGAAAATCAATTTCTGCCCGTCCTGAAAAAAGGCATTCACGTTCACGTGCAGACTCGGTTGCCTTACACCATTAACATCGTAAATGGAAAAGAGTTCAGCGCTGATGACTTTTAAGGCCAGATTCGGAAACTTGGCTTCGGCCTCTTCTTTAGTCAGGCAGGCCGACACGAGAACGGGCACTCCGCTGTCATGGACTGAAG
>CAXHHE010000127.1:0-8594 GCA_964016365.1 uncultured Bacteriovorax sp.
CTACACAGAAGCCTTCGTCGGCAGCGTCAGATGTGTATAAGAGACAGGTAAGATCCTCATCAGCAAATTTTGAAAGAAATTTCTCATAAAAATGTAAAACTCCGTCTTTATTCAGGTAATCAAATTTTAACTTAAAAAGAAATCTTCTCTGTGCGGCCATGTCTAAATGGTCCAGATGGTTGGTGGCACACACAAGAATTCCCTTAAAGTTCTCCATACAAGTAAGGAGCTCGTTGACTTGTGAGGTTTCCCAGCTTCGTTGGTGTCCATCCCTAGAAGAAAGAAGTGAATCGGCTTCATCAATAAAAAGGATCTTTTTGTCTTTTTCTGCCTCTTCAAAAGCCATTCTGATATTCTTTTCAGAACCACCAACATACATCGAAAGAAGATCACTTGCGCGTTTTAAGAGAATTTCTTTGTCGAGCTCTTGACCTAGGTATTTTACAAATTCAGTTTTACCTGTCCCTGGAGGGCCGTAGAGAAGGGTATTTAAGTTAATATCGGAATCATTGGTTTCAATAAGTTCTATAATTTTTCTAGTTTGTTTAATGATCGTTGCAGGTGGCTGATCAATGTTTAATCCTTTGATGCAATAATCGGAATGAATCTCTTTAAGTCGAAGAGGCTTATTTCCTAATAATTCTTGATGACCCGAGAGGATGTTTTTGAAGAAATCTTTCTTGGTCTCATCATCAACATTCAAACTCTCAACAGTCTTAACTGCAATTGAAAAATTACCAGAGTTTAGATTTTCAAATTTTGAGAAATATTTAATATCTTCATCTTTTAAGAAGGTGCAGTTGTTTTTATTATAGATAGTCTTAATGATTCTTTCTCTTTGGACAGTAGAGAGATCATCAAATTCAAGAATGTAGTTAAATCGTCGAACGATTGAATCATCCATATATTCCAAAGAATTTGTAATCCAGATCATCTTAGATTTATTCAAGTCAAGATATTCGTTAAGCCAAGCTTTATGATCATCTATAGAATTTGAAGAGTGAAGGAAGTTGATCTTTGAATTTATTAACTGGTCACATTCATCGATAAGGATAATGTTTTCAGAAATTAAAGGATGATTCTGAACTGCATGAAGTGATCTTTTTCTTTGGTCGAGATAAATATCGCCATCATTATCTAATGTGTTAATTGCGTATAGATCAAGATTGACTTCTTTGGCCATGCTTCTTGCCAGTTCCGTTTTTCCTGTTCCAGGTTTTCCATAAAAGAGGATAGAACAAGGTGATTTGGCTTGCAAAATAGCCTTCAGAGTCTCAAGCTTTTTTGCTGGTGTTAGGTGTGTGCTTAAATCTAGTGAATTTTCGGTGCTCATTTTTTTTGCATACTTTTCAATCAAATTGTCAGATGAAAGTTCTGATAAGTAGTCGATAAATTCATCAGATATGCTTTTTTTTCTTCCACTTTCAATTATTCCCAGAGCAACCAGAGGAGAGGATTTTTTTAGGGCCATTGTAATTTGATTTGCTGAAAAGCTTGTAATATGACTTATGAAATATTTAGAGTTTGATGGTTGTCTGATATCTTCAGACTCTTCATTTCTATGGACCAAATCTTGGAATGAATCTGAATTTTCAGCGCAAAAATAAAGGGTTATTAATTCAATTTCGACGTCATTTAGTTTAAATAGATCCTTAATCTCATTTAGACGAGGAGTTTTGAATTCTTTTCTCTTTTTGTTTTTTTGCTCGATATTTTTTATAATGATAGCATTGATTTTATTTCTTTTTTCTTTGGAAAGAGATTTTACCTCAGCAAAGATTTCTTCTGCAAAATCAATGTCATAAAATTTTTCTTCAATTTCTTTTTGCAGTAGCTTAGGATCTTCATCTTGTGAGGTAAAACGACCTATTTTTTTTGAGTTTAAATAATATCCCAAATTATTAATTTCTCTTGAAATCTTTTTTAGCTCTTTGTCATTAAACATTTTATGCCAAACTTTGATTGTATCTCTGTAGGTAATAAAATGTGGGTAGTGCTTAAGTATGTTTAAAATATATTGAGCAATCTTCTGATCAAAGTAACATGTATCCATAATTCCCTCTCTTAGAGCTAGAGGATATAAAAGGGGAGTCTTGAAAAACGAGACATTTGCAAAACTTGTAAAAAACATTCATCTAGTCTGTAAGTTCTCAAAACTTGTATAGGCCCCAACCCATGCAAGCTTCGCAGTCCCTTGCTCGCCACTTCTATTTTTCGTCACAATAATTTCTGCAACTCCAGGCTCCTTAGTATCCTTGTTGTAATAATCATCTCGATAAATAAGCATAATAGCGTCCGCATCCTGCTCAATAGCTCCAGACTCGCGTAGATTGTTTGAAGTTGGACGGCGATTTCCTCCTTTTGAAGCAACACCAGATTCAGATTCTCGATTTAGTTGGGAAAGGGTAATTACTGGGCATCCAAGATCTTTGGCCATGGCCTTAAGTCCTCTGGAAATTTCCGAAATTTGCTGCTCTCTTGGGATTGCTTTGTTGACTCCCATCAACTGAAGATAATCGATAACAACCATTCCAAGTCCTTCTTCGGCCTTTTTCTTTCGACAAATGCTGATGACTTCCATCAGAGAGATTGAGCTGGTTTCATCGATATAAAATGGGAGTTTGGAAACTTCAGTCGTGGCCTTTGCTAGGCTTCGAAGATCTGTATCTAAAAAATTTTTTGTTTTGACACGTTTATTGTCAATTTTTGCCACACTTGTGAGAAGGCGAAGGGAAAGCTCTTTTCCTGTCATCTCAAGTGAAAAGAAAATGACTGGAAGGTTGGATTGTTTGCAGGCATTGTAGGCCAGGTTTAGTGCCAGTGCCGATTTTCCCATACCTGGCCTTGCTCCAATGATGTAGAGTCTTCCTTCTTGCATTCCAAGTAAAATTTTATCCAGTTCATGATAACCAGTGCTAAATCCATTAATCTCTCCAACTTGACGAGAGGTGTCTTCTAGGTCTCGAATGTTTTCTTTAACCAGGTTATATATCGAAGCGATTTTGCTAATTTTATTTTGAGCTGTTATTCGGAAGTATTTTGTTTCAACATCACTAACATAGTCTTTAACACTTCCTTCGAGATCGTAACCGTTTTTGGCTATCTCGAGAGATGTGCTGATGATATTTCTCAATGTAGATTGCTCTTTTACAATGATTGCGTAACCGTAGGCATTTGCATCAGTGATGTGTTCATCAACGATACTCGTAAGAAATTGATTTCCGCCAATTTGTTCGAGCTGGGCCGAAGTATTTAACTTAGAAGAGACTGTAATGTAGTCAACGGGCATGTTATTTTTTTGAAGTTCGAAAATGACACTGAAAATTATGCTAAATCGCTTATCATAGAAGTCTTCAGGGACTATTTTAACTTCTCCTATATCATCAAAGACACGTCGGTTTAACATTAGAGATCCGATTAATGCTCGCTCAGAAAAATAGTCATGAGGAAGTTCGCTTTTGTGATTTATTTTCATTTTTACTCCTGATTTATGTTGGCGAATAATTAGCAGGAGCGAGTATTAAAAATTGAGAGAAGGGGGATTTGTAAGATCATTTCAGATCTCATTTCATTGTTTTCCCTATTTTTCGTAGAAGTCTCAAGATTTGAGACTTTTTTCTAATATTCTTGCTTAGGTCACGGAAGCAATGGTTGAACAATTCTTAATAAAAAACCTTTAAATATTCCATTGTTATTTTCCGAAGAATTGATGAAATACAATAAGGAAAACATGAAACTGCACTCACCCAGTCAACTAATCACTTTTATCGACTCGCCATATGCATCTTGGTACGACCGGGCAAATAGAGAAAAACCAGAAATGTTTTCTGAGATGAAAGACGAAGAAGATAAACTTCAGTCCGTATTACAGACCAAAGGTTTTGAGCACGAAAAGAAAATCCTGGAAGAGTTTAAAAAGAAGAAGCTCAAAATAGTAGAGAATGTAGAGTTTGGCGCTGTCGCTACGGCGATCATGGATGGGGTTGATGTTATTTACCAGGCCAAACTAACAACAGAGAGATTTTGTGGAGACGCCGATTTTATCGTAAAGGAAGATGGCGAGTATGTGATTTATGATACCAAGCTTGCGAGACAGGTAAAACCCTACATGATTTATCAGTTATGTATCTATACTGAAGCACTCGGGCTTATTTTGGGAGAAATGCCGAAAGTTTTCAAGGTTATTACAGGGACCGGAGAAATTGTCACTCATCGAACAATGGATTATTTCCATTACTTTAAAGCAGTAGAACGTGATTTTTTAGCGTTTCATGAACAGTTTGATATCAATAAACCTCCAAAGGCCGAAGATTACTCCAGTCATGGCAGCTGGTCTGAACATGCAGAAGCTGAACTCATTAAAAAAGATCATCTTTCTTTAATTGCAAACATTACTAGAAAAAATATAAAAACGTTTGAAGCATTTGGAATAAATACAGTACAGCATCTTATTGAAGCGAAGTTCGATCCTAAGTTTAGAATGGAGCAAGAAATCTTTGAAAAACTAAAGCTCCAAGCGGATCTTCAGAGGAAGTCTGTTTTACTAGAAGTACCGTTATTTAAAATTAAAAAAGATATTAATATTCCACCCAAATCATCAGAAGACCTCTAGTTTGATATGGAAGGATATCCTCTTTATGGAAAACAAGGCCTAGAGTACCTTTTTGGTGTAACAAAGGCAGATGGTTCTTTTGTCGATTTTTGGGCCCATGACGAAGTGGAAGAAAAAAAGGCCTTTTCTCATTTTATTGATATGGCCATGGAAAGTTTTAAAAAAAATAAAAAATTTAAAATTTATCACTATGCGAGTTATGAAGTTTCCGCAATGAGGAGGCTTTCTACCCAATACGGCTTAAAAGAAAATGAAGTAGATACTCTTTTAAGAAATGATGTATTTGTAGATTTATATAAAATAGTAAAAGATTCACTCGTTGTTGGTTCTAAAAACTACTCCATTAAAAGTATTGAAAAATGTTACCGTCCTAAAAGAAGTACAGAAGTGGCCACAGCAGGTGATTCGGTCATTGCCTATTCCAATTGGATGGCCTCTGGAGAATCTAAAGATTGGAATAAGTCACCATTGCTTAAGGCAATACGCGATTACAATAAAGATGATTGTGATTCTACACTAGAGCTTGTAGATTGGCTTAGAAGTCTTATGACCAGAAGCTATGTTGAAGTTAAGGAAGTTGATGGAAGCAGTATCGCTGAATCTCCAGAGAGTCAGGTAAGAGAAGAGCTTTTAGCAAAACATGGAAGCGAAGATCCAATTTTTTTAAATTTAACCTATCTTTTAGATTTTAATAAAAGAAAAGATAAACCAATGTGGTGGAGATATTTTGATCGATATTCAATGACTAAAATTGAAATGGAAGATGACTTAAGTTTTTTGAGCGAGTTTACAGTTACAAAAATCGACGACAAGGTTGTTCATGGGGTCTTTGATCCTGGCGAAGAGACAAAAATCAAAGCTGGAGATAACTGTATAACGAAGGACAATATCTCTTTTAAAGTTTTAGATATTGATAACAAAAAAGGGACAATTACAGGACAGGTTTCTAAAAAAAATATAGATTTATTACCTGAAACTAATTCCTTAATGCTTCATTCTTATTTTTCCACTCAGGCAATTGATCAGAGAATTCATGAGTTTGTCACAAACTATCAAAAATCCCCTAAACGCTTCATGGCCATTCGTGATTTTTTAAATCGTAGCAGGCCAAGACTAACCAAAAGTAAAATCCCCTTAGTTAGCAAGGATATTTCGCGAACAGAAGAGGCCCTAAAGATCATTGATCTTATGGATTCAACTACGCTTTGTATTCAAGGTCCGCCAGGTACAGGAAAGACTTACACAGCCAGTAAGATGATTGCTCAATCAGTACGCAAAGGCAAAAAAGTTTGTATTCTTTCAAACTCTCACAAGGCAATCATTAATTTGCTAAATGGGGCCATGGCAGAGTTTAATAAAAATGAAAAAATAAGTGCTTTAAAAGTAGGGGAAAGCAGCAGTGAAGATATAAATGATACACGGGTAGAAGTGATAGACAGCCTAAAGAGTATGGGGAATTACAATATTTACGCTATGACTATTTACGCGTTGGTAAAGTGCCCTGAAGATTTCTTTGATTACTTGTTCATTGATGAAGCTGGTCAGGTGGCGATTGCAAATCTGGTGGCTGGTGGTATGTCAGCTAAAAACATAATCATGATGGGAGATCAGCAACAGCTCCCACAGCCAGTTGAAGGATCCCATCCATTAGAAACAGGCGAGTCTCTTTTGGATTACTATTTAAAAGGCCAGGCCACTATTGATGATGATTTTGGAATTTTTTTGAATGTGACTTATCGAATGCATTCCGATATTGCCAAATTTATTTCAGATTCCATTTATGAAGGCAAGTTGATTTCTGATTCAGCAAATGATCTTCGCGTGGTGAAAGCAAATAAAAAAAATGGTGATCAAAGCGGAATTGTATATATTCCTGTATCACATTCTGGAAATTCACAAGGATCTATTGAAGAAAGAAAAGCGATTATCGATTTGACCAAATCTCTATTAGGTCGTGAAAAAACAGACAAGTCTGGAAAAGTTATTGGCACTATTAAAATGGAAGATATTCTTTTTGTAGCGCCATACAATTTGCAAGTCAGTCTCTTAACTGAAGATCTTGAAAAAACCTTTGGCGGGAGTCCTCAGGTGGGGTCAGTTGATAAGTTTCAAGGGCAAGAGGCACCGATTGTCATTTGTTCAATGTGTACTAGTTCTGAATTAGACATTGGTTCGCGAGGAATTGATTTTTTATTCTCTCTAAACCGACTTAATGTTGCGATTACAAGGGCCAAATCAATGGCCTTTATTGTCGCTTCACCTGATCTTATGCGTGTTCGAACAGGAAGCATTGAAAAAATGAAATGCCTGAATTTTTGGAATTACTTAATGAAAAAAAGTAAAAAAATTGAGGGTTAATGATGAGTAATGATTATACCAAGACAGATAGAGTACTGCTTTTAGTTCAGACTATTTGTAAGGCTCCAAGGTTGACGCTGAGTGATGCGAAAGTAAGAGATATCCTAGGTAATCCATCAAAAGCTCAATACCATAAAATTATCAACGAGCTTACGGAGGAAGTCGGGGAGAGAAAGGCTATTTTACTTAAAAGAAAAGATGGTGACGGAAATATTAATTTCCAACTTAACGATTGTGATTGGGTCCAATATATCGAAGGGACTCAGGAGATTCATTATATTTTAAATTCCTATAAAGAATTGGGACATTTATTTCCTAAGATAGATGTAGATGGGGTCAGTGTTCATTCAAAAAATATAGACCGCAGGTTTCACTATCTTTCCCAGGTGCGCCTGAGTGAATCTTCCAAGCAAGTGGGGAATCATTTAGAGATGGTGATTAAGGCCCTTGTAGGTAATCGCAGGCTATTTATTAAATACAAGGATGCAAATGTAGAAAAAGAAAAAGCTGCAATTGAGATTTTTCCTTTAACGTTAGTTCAATATCGCGACGACTTGTATTTGGTTGCCTTTAAAAGTGAGATGAAAGATGAGAATATGAGGCATTACAAAGTGTCACGTATTTTGGAAGTAATGGAATCAAAGAATGGATTTAAATATCCAAGTGCTTCCAAGTGGCAACCTAAAGATTATTTTAAAAATAGAAGTGGGATTTTTGTTGGTAATGACAAAAAGGCGCGCTTTAAAGTTTATAATGAATCAAAAAATATCCTAAGCGAGAAGAGTTTTTTTAATTCTTGTCTCGTTGCTCAAAGTAAAGATTATGATGAATATGAGTGTACTTATTCTAATGTGGAAGAATTTATAGGTTTTCTATTTATTTATGGTCAGGATGTTGAGATCGTAGGGAACCCTTCTTTGAAGAAAGCTTTTTGTGACAAAGCGGATAAAATTTTAAAGAGAAATCATTTCTAGGTTATTAATTGTTTTAGGGATAAAAATGAAAATTTTAAGTAATAGTAGAGAGATCGAAGAAACCTTAATTGACTTGTTGATCAAGTGTGAAAGTTGCTCTATCGCTGTTGCATGGGCAAGTGCTAAAAACAATTTTTTCAATGTAATGTTTGATAATTCTAAGAAGATAAAAAAGCTAATCGTAGGCATGCATTTTTATCAGACAGATCCAAATTTTTTAGAGGCATTTAAAAATGAAGAATCTTTAAAGGTTATAAAAGATTTGAGTGGCGTTTTTCACCCTAAAATTTACTTTTTCAAAAGAAAACAAGGTGTGACACTCGTCATTGGTTCTGCCAATTTAACTAAGGCCGCTTTTAGTATAAATTCGGAGTGCTGTGCAGTAATAGAACTTAATACTAATGCTCCGGAGGCTCTTGATATAGAGAAAGTATTGTCAATATATTGGAAAGAAGCGGAAAAAATAGATCAGGAATTCATCGATTCATATAGAATTCAATTCAGCAAGAGATACTTTGATAGATCAAGACTCAGTGGAGAATATTCAAAGAAAGAATATGAAGCAAAAAAAGAGGAGATTAAGTCTCCTTTTAAAAGTTCTATTTTTAATATGGCATGGGACAAATTTATTAAAAAGATAAGTAATGATA
>CAXHHE010000128.1:0-8590 GCA_964016365.1 uncultured Bacteriovorax sp.
GCCTTCGTCGGCAGCGTCAGATGTGTATAAGAGACAGTTGCCACGCCGACAGCGGCCAGCTCAATGCTCTTTATGCGTTCAAAAAAATTCGATGCCAGCGGAAAAAACTCATTCAACATTTTGGTGGGTTTTAATCAATGGGAATATAAAGAGGCGCCGGTTTTTAAGAACGTGATCCTTGAGCGTGCAAGCCTTACGACTGAAAAAATGAATATCGACGGACAAAACGTCCAGGCCACTCAGTACCGTATGTACGATGAAGGAACTGATTTTAAAAACGTGAAGGAACCCCAGCACGTGAAGATCTTTTTAAGCCAGCACGGTGGGATTCCTTATTTAGTTCGTACGGAAGATGGGACTAAGATTCAGATTAAATACCTGAATGACTTAACAGAAAAAGAATAGAACTAGAGTTGTGTCTCAGACCCTTTACCTAAGATAAACTCCTCAATCTCTTTCGTCGCTTCCGCCATCGTCGCTCTCTCCAGCGAATAAGGCTCCATCAATTTAACCAGCTTCTCCATGGTTTTTCCTTTCCATGTCTTCACTCGGTTATCAACGATAATCACTCCTCCAAAATCCTGCTCAGTACGAAGAAGTCTTCCCAATTTCTGGTGAAGAGAGCGCGTGCGGTGAGCGAGATAATAATCAGTGAATTCATTTCCTAAATTCGCTTCATAGAAATCGCGTCTTTCGTTGATAACTAAATCCATGCGCAAATCAGGCACTTTATCGATGAAGATAAACTGTAGAGCATCTCCAGGAATGTCGATACCTTCCCCAAACGACTCCATCCCCAGAAGAATCCCTGAGCCCGAGCGTTTAAAGTCTTCAACAACACTGGTTCCCATTCCCTGAATAAAGAGTGGTATCTGCCCTTCAAACTCTTTTAAAAGAATTTCTCGTGCCACTTCAAAGCGCGACTTCGCTGAGAATAACAGCAGCGTTCGTCCGCCTAATTTTTGGATCAGCGGTTTAATATGTTTTAAGTGGTGCTCGACAAAGTTCGCCTGGTATAAAGACGGACCGTCATCGCACAAGAAGACTTTGGTGTTTTTCTTATAATCAAACGTAAATGGCAGATATGTTCCGGCCTTAAAACGCCTTTCAGGTTCAAGGTAAGAGTACCCGGTCGCCCACTCAATCCCACGGGCCCCTGTATCCCCTGTTCCATTGGCCAGAGTGGCCGATGTGAAAATAACTGAGGCCGAAGTCTTAAGCAGGTTATCACTCACAATTCTTCCCACATCAATTGGTGAAGATGAGAATAAGTATCCATCAGACTCGATGTACTTCATCGAACGGCAGTAATTCGGCGTATCTTTTAAAAGACTATCAAAGGTTAAAACGTAATCAGAAAGTTGCGAGAAAAAAGACTCAAAACGAGTAAAGGCGATAATTTCGTTTTCACTCTTTAAGTTTTTAACATCAAAGCGCCCGCTATATGGCAGGAAATGCGCTAAGTATGTTTGCAAAATAAAATGCACACTCTCCAGCGAATTTAAAATCCCCTGAGCAATCGACTCTTTGTGAGTCTCGCGGTTAATCATCGGAAGCTCATTCCAGAAAAGCTCGGTGTATTTAGGCATGCGCTTAAAATAAAGCGATACTTTTTCCCCCAACGGTGCCAAGTGATCCATCAGCATCTGGTGAGCTTTTAATGTTTCTTCGCGCAGGTTTTTAATCACGTCACTCGACTCTCCCGGCTCAGTTTCATTTTGAGCAAGAAGATAGAAAAGTGACCCCACCCCTTGAAGGTGCTGAAGATTACCGACAAAAATTTCAAAGCTCTTCTGGTCAATCTCCAGAGAGAAGGCCTTTGTCGCCTCTTCTTCAATTTTATGGGCCTCGTCCACCACAATATGCATTGGTCGTGGCATCCCTTTTGGCCATGAGAACATGAGCGAATGGTTTCCGATAATAATGTTGGCCTCGCGGGCTTCGCGAAGTCCGGTGATATAACTGCAGTTATTTTTAAACGGACAGTTATTTCCAGAACAACTTCTAAAGTCTACGGCGATTTCGCGCTCGCGCTTCATTAGTGGCTCAATTTTTCTCTTTAAGACATAAGGAAGATCGTCCCTTAGAAGTTTTTCATGTGAACGCGAACGCGCGTTGTGGAAAAACACCGTTTCAAAATAAAGCGAAGTAAAAGAATCGTTAAAGTCTTGTGAGTAACCAAGAAGTGTATTTTCACTCTCTTCCTGACGGAAAAGCGATTCACACAAATGGTTATTTGACCCCACTAAGAGTTTAATTTTCACTTCGTCTTCAGAAAGCCCTAAAAACTCTCTCACCTGAGGCACGTCTTTGTCGAAGGCCTGGTGCTGAAGTGTTTTAGTTCCAGTAGCGACCAGAACCGGCTTCTTTTCTTCCATTGAAAATAAAACAGAAGGAATCAGGTAACCAAAGGTCTTCCCGGTTCCGGTTGGCGCTTGGATCAAACTGTGAATGTTATTTTTTAGCGATTGCCCTGCTTTTAAGGCAAGATCGATCTGCGCCTGGCGCTTTTTATACAGAGGAAAAAGTGCCTTGATTTTCTCTTCGTCGTTAAAGATCCCTTTGATATTGGCCCCACTGAATTCCAGCGGGAAATTTTTTGTCACTGGTTTTGGTTTGGCAATTTCCGGGAAACGTCTTGCCCAGATTTTCTCTTTGGCAATCTGCGTATGCGCATCCAAATCAAAATCGATCTGGCGAGAAATCTCATGAAGCTCATCATCACTTAAATGTAAGAACTGCATTAACCAGAATTCGTCCGCTAAGATTTTTTTCTCTAAAATCTGTAGTTTTAAAAACTGATAAAGCGCTTTATCTAAGCGAGTGAGTTTCGTCGCAATTAAAACAACTTTTAATAAATCCAATGAATCTTCAAAACCGCGGTGAGTTTCCGTCTCCGCAATTTTCCAGTCCTGAATAAAGTGCTCTAATTTCAGTGAAGAGTATTCGGGAAATAAAAGACCTAAAAATAAAAGCGTGTCACAGTACTCTTCGCGAGTGCTGCCATCGTCAATTTTATCAAATGATCTTTTTAAGAAGCCTTGTTCAAAGTCGGCATTGTGAGCAATCAATTTGCGCCCGTATAATTCCTGCAGGTCTTTTTCAACCTCTCTCCAGGTTGGAGCTTTCGAAAGCATCTTGTCAGTAATGCCGGTGAGTTTTTGAATAAAAGATGACAACTCTCCTGGAAACTGCACTAGGCTTGAGAATTTTCTCACTAGCTTTGTGCCCTCAAATTCCAGAAAACCTAGGTCGATAACCTGGTCGTAACTAGGGTCTGCGCCCGACGTCTCGACGTCGATGACGGCCCATTTTCCGAGTCTATGGGATGTTTCTTGTTCCATGAATGTCCTGATTGATGTGCCCGATGGCACTATTGTCCTAACTTTAATATGTTCTAAACGAAAAGTAATTCATTTACGCACCATGAAATATTTGAAGAAACGCACTAAATCCATTATTGTGGGCACTCAATCACTAAGGAACATTCATGAGCAGTGCAGTTGTATTTCAGATCCAATCAATTCTTATTTATTCAATGATGGTTTTTGGGATCTTAAAAAGAAGAAACAGGAAAATTCACGTTCCTACAATGACGGCCGTCCTGATTTGGGATGTTATTTTAATTCTGCAAATTGAGCTTTCCCGCGGGGCCGTGGAAAAGGCATCTAAAGCGATCGTAAATCCTATGATCTTAAACATTCACGTGAGTTTTGCCGTTCTTTCAGTTGTGTTCTATATTTTACTAGTCATCACTGGTAGAAAACTTCTCGCTGGCGACAACCAAATCAGAGCACGCCACCGCCTTTTTGGCTGGAGCGCTTTTGCTCTTAGAACTTTAACTCTTATCACTAGCTTTTTTGCAGTGGCACCAAAGTAGGATTTTATGGCATTTGAAAACGTAAAAAGTATTATCAAAACAGGTCTTCCTGACGCTCACGTTGAAGTTCTCGACATGACAGGTACAGCTGACCATTTAGACATCGTGATCATCAGCGATGCTTTTAAAGGAAAGATGCTAATCCAGCAGCACCAGATGGTTATGGATTTATTAAAAGAAAGTTTAAAAGCGGACATTCACGCTGTTCAATTAAAAACAATGGATTTTGCCACAGCCGAAAAACGTGGCATTAAACTATAATCAATTTTAGGAGACATACTATATGAGTAACCCATTTGAAGTTGTTCAAGGTCTAGCGATCGAAGAAACAGACAAAAGTTTAGACATCAACACACGCATTCAAAACCTTATTTCAGCAAGCCCGATTTTCCTTTTCATGAAAGGGACACCGGATATGCCACAGTGTGGATTCTCTGCTAACGTTGTCAGAATCCTTAACCACTACCATGTAGGATACAAGACATTTAACATTCTTTCAGACATGGATATCAGAGAAGGCGTAAAGCAATTCTCTAACTGGCCGACTTACCCACAACTTTACGTTAAGGGACAACTTGTTGGTGGAAACGATATCATCACTGAGCTTATGCAAAATGGTGAACTAGAAGACATCTTAAAAGTGTAATAAAAAAGGCCCTCGAAAGAGGGCCTTTTTTATTTTTAGGCTTCAATTAAATCTTGTTCTATTTCTTTGATTAATTCATCCAGGTCAAACGGCTTCGAAAAAAACTTCTTCGCTCCTGCTCTCACTGCATCTTCTGTCGATACGTCTGCTTGCCCTGAAACGAAAAAGAAAACAGGTTTGTTGTTCATCTTATTGACGTGCGAAAGCACGGCCATTCCGTTACCGTTAGGCATTTTATAATCAGAGACGACAATATCAACGTGTTGAGCATCAAGGATTTTAATAGCATCATTTCCACATACAGCAGTTACCGTTTGGTAGCCACAGTAGCGAAACTCTTCTTCCATTAATTCTAAAATATCTGGTTCATCATCTACGATGAGGACCATTAAGTTCTTTCTATCGACCATTAAACTATTATAGTCGAAAATAGCGCGTCAAATCTTAATTTTTTCTCGTTTTTTGTATAAATAAAATAAAAGTGTTGCAAAGAGCGAAGAAAGTAAGATCAGGCTTATATTATTAAAAATAAAATAAAGGGTGTAGGCCATTCCTCTGATCATTGCGCGTAATGTCTCATGCTTATAGATTAGTAAGGCGTACTTAGGGGCCGATTCATAATAAAAACTTATGAATGCCTTCCCTAAATAAGACTTCGCGAGAACTGCATCTCTGAAATGTCTAAAGTAAGAAATTACGTAATGGTCTTCTCCGAACCCGGCCGTCAGTAAAAAGCATCCCTCTTTTTTAAGTAGCTCCTGAATCGCCATCGGTCTCTGAGTCTTAATTTGTGAAACCACGGTCCCGAACTTATAAAGGTCGACAAACAAGACAGAAAAATCGTAATCCACGTCATTGGTCAAACCACTCACTGTCACTTGTCCAGCAGAAGCAAAAGGATACTCAGTCGAAGTCAGGCTTCCGTTCCCATCATAAGAACGAATAGGGCTCCCACCTGCCGGGCTCGATGGCCCATGCTTAAAAACGCGAACCGCTTTTGGTTTTAAAATACTGCCATTTGATGTGTACTCCAGGATCAAGCGGGCATCCCCTTGCCTGATATTTGAAATAACCGGAGTGACTTGAGCTGCAGTGTAAATGCGATTACTCATGTTCACTTCAAAGTACATTCCCCCAGTATATGAGGCAGGATCCGTCACTGTCCCTAGGGCCAGAGAATTGGGAGTTGCCGTCGAGAAAAAGATATACAGCAAGTAAGATTTTTCTGTTCCATTCGTCGTCGTAAAATTAGAACAATCTGTTAATTGATCGCAAATTGCTTTAATGGTGAAAGGAAAATTTGTATTACTATTTGTCGTTCCATTAAAAGGACCAGAGCCGTGCTTAACGGCTAATTTATACCCGTTTGATCCATCTTTAATAGAGGCATAAAGATAGAAATCACTTGATGTCGTATTTAAATAAAGTGGAAGATTAATTGGATAAACTGCACTTGGTGAATAAAGACTCGTCACTCCAGAATCTAAAAAGTAATCTGCATTCCCTGCAGATGTTCCTTCCATCGGTACATAAATTTTCGCCGGAGCACTTTCAGAAGTCCCATCCCCACTCGGCTCAATCGAGTTCAAAGTTAAGCCCGTATTAGTTGTACCCGTTACAACAAGCTCAATATCTGGATTTAATCTTACTGTCGTTGAGGTCCCCGCAAAAAGCTGGGCAGACCAAATCAAAAGAAGTGATGAAAGGATGTATTTTCTCATTGAAAAATTATCCCCTTATTAGAAGTGCATCGTCAACGAAGTAGTCGAAAAAATGCTTTGATTTCTTCCAATAAATTCTATAGGTTCTCTCTCATGGAAGATTTTTTAGTCAACATTAATGGCACTCTTTTACCAGGCCCTGAAGCCAAGATCTCCGTCTTTGACCGAGGCTTTCTCTATGGCGACTCTGTCTACGAGGCGACTCGTACTTTTAACAAGAGACCTTTTAGGATTGACCAGCATATCGATCGCCTGTTTTTATCCGCTGATAAAATTTCACTGGAGCCTACTTACTCCAAAGAAATTATCCTGAGTGAAGTCCTAAAAACAATCGAAGCCGCGCCTTTTAAAGACGCGACAATTAGAATTGTCCTCACTCGAGGAACCAACAGCGACCTGGGACTAGACCCCAAACTCTCTGGCCCTAATAACCTGGTTATTTTTGCCAAGGAAATTAAACCAAATCCGGCCTGGTGGACCACTGATGGGGTCAGTATGATTTTCTTCCAGAAGACCATCGAAGCTTCGGGCTCTCTGCCTAAAACTGGAAATTACCAGGAAAACATTCTGGCCAACCGCGAGGCCACAACCCGCGGGGCCTACGACTCTTTTATGGTCAACACCCATGGCCACGTGACTGAGGGGACGACAAGTAACGCCTGGATCATTAAAAACAATATTCTCTTTACTCCGCCGCTGGCCGACGGAGTCCTAGACGGGTTAACCCGCAAAACCCTGCTGGAAATGGCGAAGCGTCAAATGCTTCCTCTCCCTCTAGTGGAAAAAAGTTTAAGTAAAGACGACTTCTTGAGTGCAGATGAGTGTTTTATTACCAGCACAACGCGAAACGTCGTACCGGTTACCAAGATCGAGTCGCACCTGATTGGAAATGGAAAACCAGGTGCATTAACACTGAAGCTCCTCGAGCTTTACCTCGAGTTTGTAAAGTAGTTGCGTTTTTAAAATTGACATGACTTAAAGGAACCTGTATTACTTACGGACGTAATTTTATTAAAATCACAACGAACTAATTGTTGAAGTTGTTAAAAAGCTAATTATTTAGGGGCAGTTCATGGCAAGAAGTACTACAGGAAAAAGCCGTTTCAAAATCCAAAGATCACTAGGAATTGAACTTCCAGGACTTGGAAAAGCAGGCGCTTTAGAAAGAAGACCTTATGGTCCAGGTCAACACGGAAACAAGAGAAAGAAAATCTCTGACTTCGCTGTTCGTCAAAAAGAAAAACAAAAACTTAGATACCACTACGGACTAAGAGAAGGTCAATTAGTTAACTACGTAAAGAAAGCTAAAAAAGACAAGTCTCGTGCGTGGATGGATTCACTTCTAATCACTCTTGAAAGCCGTCTTTCAAACGTAATCTTCAGACTTAACTGGGCACCGTCAATGCTTGCAGCAAACCAAATGGTTTCTCACGGACACGTTGTAGTTAACGGAAAGAAGATCAACGTTCCAGGATACACAATTAAAAAAGGTGACGTTATCACTCTTACAGACAGAGGATACGCTTCACTTAACTTCACACAAGCTCAGGCAACTCCAAGACTTCCATCTGTTCCAGCTTGTTACTCAGTAGACGCGAAAACTGCGAAGGTTGTTGACCTTCCACTTCCAAGCGATATTCCATTCGAATACGCTGGTCAGTTAGTAACGGAATTCTACTGGAAAGTTAAACCATAGTTTTTATTGGTTTCATTCCATGAAATACAAAAAAGCCTCCGGAAACGGAGGCTTTTTTTTTGCCTTTTCCACGCTCTGGCAACAGGGCGTATCCCAACCATTTCAATCCAATACTAAAACTCTCATCCCGATGCCCTATTCTTCCGAAAAGTCCGAAGGATTTGTTTAACTTTAGGGATGGTTATGAAACAACTGACGTCACTTCTTGTTCTCATTACACTTTTGATTGCTGGATGCTCGACTCCTTCATGGAATCCACATTCACAAAGATCAATCGCCAGTGAACATCTTTCGAAATTTGATGGAAAAGAACCAATTGCTAAGGGCGTATTGGAACTTTTAAACGAAGAGCAGAATCTGCATAACAAGGATTTGTGGGGGGCCAATGCCTTTGCTTCAAACATCGCTCCTGAGTACATTCCTGAAAACAATCCGAAGTTTCCACTTCCCTACTATTTAGTTCCGGTAGAAGATGCAAAATTTCTTCAAGCGGACTCTCTTGATAAGCGCGTTTCAAAGCAGCTGATGATGATGGTTGATGGGAAAAAGTACTTCAAGCTTTTTGTTCACCCGGAATCAGAAGCTCATTATGAATTTATGAGAGGCACTTATAAATATGTTTCTCAGGATGAAACTGAATTTACCCT
>CAXHHE010000129.1:0-8478 GCA_964016365.1 uncultured Bacteriovorax sp.
ATGGGCATGTCTGTTCTGCCAAAATCATCAAAGATAGCGAAACAAATTTATCAATGGGATTTGGCTTTGTTGAAATGGAATCGCCCGAGGAGGCTGAGAAGGCCATTATTAATTTGAATGGATCTATTTTTAACGGGCGATCAATCAGCGTTGTAGAAGCGAAAAAATCTCTTCTACACTAATCAGCCAGCATCGACTTCAACGTCAAAATCTTCTTCTTCGTCGTTCCACTCAGCAGTGATATGCAATGGATGACAACAGACTTCGCAATCAACAATAAAATCTTGCTTGTCGCCTTCTTCACGATAAATTTCTAAAGGGATTGTTTCAAAACAAAAGTGGCATTTTATTTCCATGCCAAAGATCGTAATCAGAAAATCGGACAAAAAAAAGGGCCATCTTTCGATGACCCTATTTTTTTTGGTAATTAATAACGGTTGTTTCTTCCGCCGCCACCGAATCCACCACGTGATCCACCACGGTTCTCGTTTGGAGTCATTGGTTTAGCTTCGCTAACAGTCATTGGACGACCTTCAAATTCTTTCCCGTGGAATTTGTTGATTGCCTCTTCAGCTTCTTCATCTGAAGACATTTCGATGAATCCGAAACCTTTGCTTCTTCCAGTTTCACGGTCTGTGATTACTTTTGAAGAATCAACTGTTCCAACTTCTTCGAACTTTTGTCTAAGAATGGCATCGTTTGTTGTGTACGGAAGATTTCCGACGTAAAGTTTTCTACCCATTATAAACCTCCTTAAGGTTGGGAGCCGCTAAAGAGAGGGCGATAAACACTGACCACTAATCTAAATGCGACGAACATTATTCTGATAGCACCCTAGCAGAGCACTTTTAATAAATCTATTACAAATCATATTACCATATAAAAATTAAGGTAATCGTGAGGATCTTAAGTTCTAAGTTTTACTTCCTTGTTTGTGTCCATGTTCCTTTTTGGGTGCAGAGTTTCTTCCTCCCCTATGGAAACGGCCGCCTTTATGACGAGAACGATCAGGTTTTAGCGTATTTTCTGCATCGATTAATGCTTTCGCCTTACCATGAGAAAGAAGCTTTGCACTGACAACGTTGTCCGAATGGAAAGGTTGGTCTGCGATCACCTCAATAGTCTTTCCAATAAGTTTTTCAATCGATTTTAGGAAGGCCTTTTCATCGGCATCGCAAAATGAAATAGCTTCACCACTCGCGCCTGCACGTGCAGTTCTTCCAATTCTATGGACATAGTCTTCACTGACGTTTGGCAAATCAAAATTGATGACATGAGTGATCTCATCGATATCAATTCCGCGAGCGGCAATATCAGTAGCAATGAGCACGCGGATTTTTCCAGTGCGGAAATTTTCAAGCGCCTTTTGTCTGGCCGTTTGCGATTTGTTTCCATGGATGGCTTCACTCAGAATACCATTTTGGGCCAGGTATTCTGAAATTCTATTTGCACCGTGTTTGGTGCGAGAGAAAACAATAACTCGCTTCAGAGCTTTGTCATCTAAGATATGTTTTAGAAGAGGGCGCTTATTTTCGCGGTCAACGAACATAACTTTTTGAGCAATGTGTTCAGCTGTTGATGAAACAGGTGTGACCTCAACTCTTGTTGGATTAACCAAAATAGAGTTGGCAAGTTTTTCAATCTCTGGCGGCATTGTTGCTGAGAAAAATAAGTTATGTCTTTTTGGTGGAAGAATTTTCAGGACTTTTTTAATGTCATGAATGAATCCCATATCAAGCATGCGGTCTGCTTCATCCAAAACAAAAACTTCAAGGGCATTAAGCTTTAAAAAACCTTGGTTAATTAAATCTAATAAGCGGCCAGGAGTGGCCACTAGAACATCAACCCCGTGGGCAAGCGACTTGACTTGAGGTTGTTGACCAACACCACCAAAGATGACGGCATATTTTAATTTGAGATTTTTTCCATAAGTCACAAAACTTTCGTGAACTTGAATCGCCAACTCTCTTGTTGGAGTCAACACTAAAACTCTAGCGTGACGTGGAGTTGGTTTTTTATTGGATTCAACCAAGCGGTGAAGGATGGGCAGAGCAAAGGCAGCTGTTTTACCAGTTCCAGTCTGAGCACAACCTAACAGGTCTTTTCCATGCAGCAGCGATGGAATAGCTTGTGCTTGTATCGGTGTCGGGGTGTTGTATCCGGCTTCACTTAAGGCTTGTTTTAAAGGGTCAATAAGATTTAGTTCTGAGAATGTCTTAGGTAGGTCTTGATTCATCTGGAGGCAACTTACATTTATTCAGTGAAAGAAGCAAATTATTTATAAAAGGCCGTAATGTATAGGTTTACTTCATCGCTAATGAACTGAGATTGCTCAGGAATATGGATCAGGCATCTTTCTTTAAACATGGAAATAGTTTCATACTCATCTTTCTGGAGTCCATAAGATTGCATCTTTCTCAGAAACCTCAGGTAGCGCTTTTGAGCAGGATGAAGCCTTTTCTTTCCATATAAATAAAAAATCAGCCAGAAAATGAGCAGGAAAAGAATCAATGTAAAAGCAAAGATAATCCCAACAGGAAGATTGCCCGGAGTGAGGGCGCGAAGGACGGCTAGCTGTGTGTCGCGGTCAAAATTAAAAATCTTTGTATTAAAGCGCGAGTTCAAAGAATCAAGCCAAAGGGCCAGGTTGTTCATGGTTGCAGAATCAAAAAGACTGCGATCAATTTTTATATTAAAGATCGTAATGTACGGATTGAGCTTTTTATTAAACTCTTCAGTGCTCATGGTGATTCTTTCCGGGGCCACAAGCGATGTGGGGTCAACTTTCACCCAACCTTTTTCTACCAGATAAACTTCTACCCATGCATGGGCATCGAGCTCTTTGACGATAACGGAGTTGTCGTAGGGGTTAAATTCTCCACCGAGATAGCCGGTGACTATGCGAGCAGGGAGTTCTCTTAGACGTGCAAGATAAACAAAGGCTGCAGAAAAGTGACTGCAATACCCATTTGATCCTTTCAACAGGAAGTCTTCAACAGAAGCGTAAGTTTCGGGAGTCGTGCTGTATTGAAACCCGCGGTTCTTAAAAATGCTTATTAATTCTTTTAGTTTTTCTTCATCAGTTAGTTGTTTTTCCTCTGCCCTGAAATAGCTTCTGTAAACTTCATCTTTTTTTGGAGATTTTAGGCGCAGACCCTTTCTCAACATAAGCGGTGAGGCGTCCTGAATTCTTGTCTGGTAGTTTCCGGTTGCGATGTAAGCAAGCTCACCTCTGGAAATGGTTCTCAGTTTGAAACTACCATCGCTATAAGAAACAAAAGGAAGATTAGCGCTTTCAACATTGGCCGTACCATCCAGGACCGGGAGGTATTCTTTAAAGCGGTCAAAGACTTCTACTCGATACTTAAGGGGAGCGTTTATTAAAGTTTGTTCTGGTTTTTTAAGGTTGCTGTTGGCCGCACTCCACTCTTGTCCTGAAAGCTGCCAAAGGACAGCCGTTCGCCAGTAAAGAATCTTAAAGGGAAGTTTACTGTCTTCAAGGCCATAGGCTTTAAAGGCCTGTTCTGAAGAAAGGTTGATTGGACCGAGTTGCCTGAAATCAAAACGCGAACTGGCGCCAGAGATAATATATTGCATATCACTGGTGTTAATGAACCCTTGAGTGAAACGAGGGAATGTATAAAAAAGCAGCAGTGAAAGAGCAATGGAAGGTGCGGCCAGGAGCATAAGCCTTTTGGGATTTAATAGTGAGATGTCGTAGTTTCTCATTTTTAAAATGTAGTAGAAATAAAACATCATCTTCACAATGCCAAAAGCAAAAACCAGGAAAGTTGGATTTAAAAGAAAGACTGAGCATTCGGCCAGGCAGAGAATGAGAAACATGTTGAAGTGATCGCGTTCCTCATTTAGCTCCCAAAATTTCAATGCAGACAAAATAAGTACAAAAGAGACCCCGCATTCGGTCACGAGTAATGTTTTGAAGTGTAACCTTAAAAGAAGCATTGAAAGAGCAAGCAGGATGATTTTAATCGTCGTGCGGACTGTTTTATGAGTGATAAATAGGGAAAGAATCAAGCTCGCAAAAGTTATGCCCATGATGTTTACGGGGACATCATCATTGAGTAGGAGCATGTTGGTAATAATAATGGCGATAGTAATAAACTTAAGCATGGTATTTCGCCAGTTCGCGCAGACATTGAATTAAATGTCTTGGAGAATTTTCAGGAGCAATAAGAACACTATCCCCTAGCTTTAATCCATATTTGATATTTTGTTGATGAAGATTGTGAATGGAGAAACTAATAGACTTAAGAGTGTCTTCTACCGGGGTTTTATCCAGAATAAGCATGATAGGGCTAGGTATGTGCGCTTGAAACTGTCTAGTGTACCACTTGTTGGTTTGGGCCAGTTTTTTCCAATCGACTCGTTTTAAAGAATCTCCAGGCACATAATCTCTTAGATAAAAATCATCACCATCTTCTTTCTTTGAATCTGTGACTTCAAGTTCCTCATGGATGTGAAGATTGGCCCTTTCGGGGAAAATGAAAAGATCTTGATTGATATTAAAAAAGGTAAAGCAACGAAAGAAGTTAAAAGGAAACAAAGTCTCGATATAAATGGACTTAATCGTATCTTGTCCTCTTTTTACACCTCTTAAAGAAATTTTAACAACCGTTGTTTCGTTTGCCTTTATGGGGAATGTTTCTTTGAAGTTGTTTAATTTAACCAATGAACTTTTAAAATAGGGGCGGACAAAATAATGTCCTTGAGCATTGCTCGAAGAGAAATGAAGAATGGCGTTGCTGTCTTCCCCGACGTGGAAAGAAGGAAGTTGAACTGATTCGAGTTTAACTCCGGAAAGATTGAAGTGGGTGTAAAACATCGAGCCTAGAAATAAACAAAAGAGAACAAAGTTAAACAAGAGAACATAGTTGTTGGCGTAAACCAGACCAATAACTAGCAAGGTAATGTTTAAAGCAATAACTTTAAGTCCATCAATAGTTGGAATTATATAAAGTGGATGCTTGCGACCTGAATTCGCTGCTCGGTTGTAAAAAAAGCTTCGCAGGGAACGAAACATTCTTTAGTCCACCTTGGTTGTTTTAATCAACATTTGAGCAAGCTCTCTGTCTTGATCAAAGGATTGATTTTGAAAAGGAGCAAGCCTATGAGAAACGACAGATGGAAGGACGATCTGCACATCATCGGGAAGAACATAGTCTCTCCCGCTAATAAGTGCCCAGGCCTTAGCCGCTTTAATGACGTCTTTTCCGGCCCGCGGGCTTAGTCCTTGAAATGAATTGCTATTTCGTGATTGATCCAGAAGCCTTAGAACATAATCTAAAAGTTTGTCGCTTACTTTAACGTTTTTTACAGCCTCGTAGAGATCAGCTAAAGAAGATGGATTAATCGCGGGTTTTAGTTTGTGATAGCTTTCAGTGTGAGTATCGCTGGAAATAATCTGCTTTTCTGATTTTGCATCCGGATAACCAATTTTGATTTTCATCATAAAACGATCCAGCTGCGATTCTGGAAGATGATGAGTCCCAATTTGCGAGCGTGGGTTTTGAGTTGCGACTACAAAGAATGGATGAGGAAGATTGATAGTGTCGCCATCAAGAGTGACCTGTCTTTCTTCCATGGCCTCTAATAAAGCACTTTGAGTTTTTGGAGTTCCACGGTTGAGTTCATCGGCGAGGATGAATTGATGAAATATCGGTCCGTGAATGAGGTTGAACTTCCCTTCTTTGGCATCAAAAATCTGAATGCCGACTAAATCAGAGGGCATAAGATCATTTGTAAACTGAATGCGGGCAAAAGAGAGATCGAGGAGTTTTGCCAGCGTTTTAGCAAATGTGGTCTTCCCCATTCCTGGAACGTCTTCAATCAGAAGGTGTCCATGTGAAAGAAAACAACAAAGAGCGAGCTTCGTTTCTGTTTGTTTTCCTAAAATAGAGTGTTCGGCCGAAGCCAGGAAATCTTGGATAGCATTATTCATGTGATACTCGATTTTTTTGAGGGCCAACTATAATGCTAATTGAAAAATAGAATTTATCAATTTAGATTGGGCAGATGGAAAACTATTTATTGCCTCTAATGGGACTTCTTACTGGATTAATTGACTCGGTCGTTGGCGGAGGTGGTCTGATTTCACTTCCAACTCTCTCAATTGCCATTGCTCCAGGGCCTCATGCGATTGGAACAAATAAAATACTTGGTACAGTTGGTGCTGCTGTTGCGCTTTTTGTCTATGCACGTAAAGGTCACTTAAAATGGAAAGAAGGACTCGCCTTTTGCGTGGTCTGCGCGTTTGGTTCATTTTTAGGAAGCTCAATGGCGCCTTACGCTTCAAAAGAGTTTTTTCGTTTTCTAATGATTTTCATGTGCCCGGTGATTCTTTGGATTGTGTATAACAAAGAAAAATTTTTCAAAGAACGCGAGAACTTCTCTAAACCTCACCCTGGGTTGTTTTTCTTGAGTGCCATTGCCAGTGGCTTTTATGACGGATTTTTTGGCCCAGGTGGTGGAACATTTATGTTCTTAAGCTTGTTTCTTGGCACTGGTTACCCAATGCTCACTGCGATTGCTATTTCAAAGCTAGCTAATACTTTTTCGGCCGGAACAGCGCTTGTAACATTTTCAATGAATGGTTTTGTTCATTGGAAAGAAGGCCTTATCATGGCCACAGGAATGTCTTTTGGATCTTATATCGGAGCGACGTATGCTACGAAGGCCGCTTCTAAGATCGTTCGTCCCATGCTCTTTTTTATCGTTGTCTTATTGATGGTGAAATTGATTTGGTTTGAAGGCTAAAAAAACCTGCCCGGGAGAAGCCGGGCAGGTATGAAGTCAGATTACTTAAGAGATTTAAGAAGTGACTCGCTCATTTTCTTTGGAAGTGGAGCATAGTGAAGTTCGCTTGCGAACTTTTGTCCGTCTTTCAGTGCCCATCCAAGGAAAGCTCTCACTGCTTTTACTGGAGCAGAAGCAGCGTTTTCTGGAAGAAGGATGTATGTGAAAGAAGAAATTGGGTAAGCCCCTTTAGCGTCAGCATTGATGATTGACATTCTTAGGTCACCATCAAACTTCTTAACAGAAGAAGCTGCAGCTGTGATTGAAGCAACAGATGGAGCAATGAATTCCCCTTTTGCGTTTTTCATAGAAGCAGTGTTTAGTTGAGTGTTGATAGCGTAAGCTAATTCAGTGTATCCGATAGCTCCGTCAGTTTGAGAAACCATTGCACTCACACCTTCGTTACCTTTCGCTCCGATACCAGCTGGCCAATTAACGTTTTTACCAGCACCGACTTTAGATTTGAAATCAGCTGATACAGCAGCAAGGTATTCAGTGAATACAGCCGTTGTTCCTGATCCATCTGATCTTCTTACAACAAGAATGTCTGTTGCTGGAAGTTTAGCTTTTGGGTTTAGTTTTACGATAGCAGCATCGTTCCACTTAGTGATTGAACCAAGGAAGATTTTTGCCAGTGTCTCACCATCAAGGTGAAGACCAGCTTGAACGCCGTTAACATTGTAAGCAACAACAACTGCACCAAGTACAGTTGGGATATGTCTGATTGGAGTTTTTGCTGATTTTAGTTCTTCGTCAGTCATTGGAGCATCAGTTGCACCGAAGTCTACAGTCTGCGCCAGGACTTGTTTAATTCCTCCTCCGCTTCCGATTGATTGGTAATTGAACTCAACGTCTTTGTTGATTTTTTGGTATTCAGAAAACCATTTTGAGTAAATTGGATAAGGGAATGTAGCACCCGCTCCGTTAACCTTTTGAGCAGCAGAAACGTTAAGAGAAATAGTAAGCGCAAGAAACATAAGCAAATTTTTTAACACAAAAACCTCACTCGTTTTGTTAGAAACAACATTATGAGTATTTTATATGGGAATTTTGAGATTTTGTATTGTTAGGATTTGGTTAGGTAAAAATAAAAAGGGCCCGTTTCCGGGCCCCGTATGTAAGCGAAACTTAGTTAGAGACTATAGGTCAGCTTTGATACCGAAAGTAATGATGTTGTCTTTTACTTTTCCGTTAGCAGCTACATCAAACTTCTTGTTAGCGTTTGTGTAAGCTAGGTGGTAACGGAAGTTAGTGTCTGCGAATGGTTTCCACATAACACCACCAGCAATTGAGTTTTTCTTGTACTCAGAGTTTGCAGCACCTTTTACTTTATCGTTGATGTACTGAACGAATGGAGACCACTCATTGATGTTGTAAGCAACGTTAGCGAAGATTGAAGAAGTTTTTGTATCAACTCCACCATTTGTTTGTGATTCTGCTTTGAACTGTTTCCAGTCAGCATCAACGATTAGGTTAGCGATAGCTTCAGTTCTGAAACCAGCTGCCATCATTGTGTTTTTTGCAGATTTTACATCGTTATCTTGCTTAGCAGTTGTGTAAGAAAGAGTTGGTTGGAAAGCTTTGTCGAAAAGAACTGAAGAGTAGTGAATAGCGTAAGCTAGAGATGTGTTCTTCTTTTCGTTAGTTGCTGTAGCAGCAGCTGTA